>JAGLDN010000147.1 GCA_023145575.1 Psychromonas sp. | reverse complement strand
TTAATTCCTAAATAGTTATTCTACATAGAAATTTTATAACAACGCAGCTTGTTACTAGTTGCCTTGCCCTGCGGGGCACAAGCAATGTTTTTTTATTGACAAGATGACAACTCTCGCCCTGTCGTTTCAAGAGAATAAACACTATCTATTTTAACACAAATTCTATGTCACGTTCTGTCATCAGAGATCATTCTTTATAGAACATTATGAAGTAACTTTGGATGATACTCATTACGAATATACAAAAAGGGCTTAACAATGCCAATAAAAACCGTTGTCATAAAACTTGGGACAAGTGTATTAACCAATAGGACTTCTAAACTTAATCGCGCGCAAATGGTTGAAATTGTAAGACAATGTGCAATATTACATCAACAAGGTCATCATATCGTCGTGGTAACATCTGGTGCCATTGCAGCTGGAAAAGAACACCTTAATATGCCAGATATAAAGCTAACTATTGAAAATAAGCAGATGTTAGCCGCCGTTGGTCAAGGACAATTAATACGAGAATGGGAAAACCTTTTTCAAATATATAATTTGCATGTCGGTCAGATGCTATTAACGCGTGCAGACTTTGATGATCATGGGCGCTTTTTAAATGCTCGAGATACATTAAAAACATTACTAAAGCATCGCATCATTCCTATTATCAACGAAAATGATGCAGTTGCAACAAGTGAAATAAAAGTCGGGGATAATGATAACCTGTCTGCATTAGTTGCTTTACTAGCAGATGCTGATCAATTATTATTATTGACAGATCAACAAGGTTTACTTAGTGCCGATCCACGCATTAACTCCGATGCAATATTGATCACAGAAATAACAGAAATAACAGATGAAATTTATGCTCTAGCAGGAGCTAGTATTGGGAATTTAGGTACGGGAGGAATGGCCACTAAAATTGAGGCGGCTTCAGTTGCACATCGCGCGGGTATTGAAGTTACTATTGCATCTGGAGAACGAAAACAAGTCATCATTGATGCGCTTAGCAACAAATCAGTGGGAACGCGATTTATAACGCAAAACTCCCGCTTAGAAACACGTAAGAATTGGATTTTTGCAGGATCAACAAGCATGGGGGAAATCATCGTTGATCATGGCACTGAAACTGCAATTATTAAAATGGGGAGTAGCTTACTTGCAAAAGGTATTATCTCAGTTAATAAACACTTTTCTCGTGGTCAAATTGTGACTATTTTAAATGATACTAACAAAGAAATAGCACGCGGTCTTGTTCGTTATAAATCATATGATATAATAAAAATTAAAGGCTTACACTCCAATGAAATAGAAAATATATTGGGCTTTGAACATGGTAAAGTAGTTATTCATCGTGATGATTTAGTCCTCCTGTATAGGTAATTGGAACAAAATATGACTTTAAATGAAATGGGGCAGCTAGCACAGCAAGCAAGCGATGTTTTAGCGCTGATAAAAAGCAAAGATAAAAATAATGTTTTAGTGGCGATTTCAACAGCACTGAAAGAAAATACAAGCAAAATTGTAGCAGCCAATCGACTTGATATCGAGGCGGCTAAAAATGCAGGGATATCAAATGCGTTATTAGATCGTTTATTGATAGATGCACCACGCCTAGCCGCTATAATTGTTGATTTACATGGTATTGCAACGCTTGCTGATCCCGTTGGCGAAGAGTTTGATAGTAAATTACTCGAAAACGGCTTAAAGCTATGTAAGCGTCGTGTCCCAATCGGTGTTATTGGCGTGATTTATGAGGCACGTCCAAATGTAACCATTGATATTGCAGCGCTTTGTTTGAAAACGGGTAATGCCTGCATCTTACGCGGAGGAAAAGAAACGATAAATACTAATTTAATTTTAGTCGATATTATTCAACAAGCACTAATACATTGCAATCTACCTAAAACCTGTGTTCAATACATTGAAAATACAGATCGTTCTCTGATTGCTGAGTTATTGAAAATGGATCAATTTGTTGACATGATCATCCCGCGCGGCAATTCTGGCTTACAACAATTTTGCAAAGAAAACAGTACGATCCCCGTTATCATTGGCGGTGTTGGTATTTGTCATTTATATGTTCATACAACAGCAGACCTAGATAAAGCATTAGCGATCATCGAAAATGCGAAGGTACAGCGTCCAAGTGTTTGTAATGCGCTAGACACCCTCCTAGTGGACGAATGTATTGCAGCAACCTTTCTTAACAAACTTGCCAAGCATTTAATACCATTAGGCGTGACATTAATTGCCGATAAAAAAGCAAAACAATATTTACAATATCCAGCCATTGATGCCCAGCTAGGGGATTTCGATAAAGAATGGCTATCATTAAATTTAGGGGTTAAGGTTATTTCAGGGTTGAATGAAGCGTTAGTACATATCAAAAAGCACAGCACGCAGCATTCAGATGGTATCTTGACCAATGATTTAAGCATCGCTAATCAGTTTATCGATCATGTTAATTCTGCGGCTGTTTATGTTAATGCAAGTACACGCTTTACAGATGGTAGTCAATTCGGTTTAGGTGCGGAAGTTGCTGTTTCTACGCAAAAATTACATGCACGTGGACCAATGGGCCTGCAAGAATTAACGACTTATAAATGGATTGGGATTGGTGATCATTTGATCCGTAATTAACTTGATCTCTGCCGAAAGACACTTCCCAATCCTGTTGTTTTTGCGCCTATCTGCGTTAAATTTACTCAGATAGACCAAGTATTCCCTCGTAAATTTGAATTAATAATTAAAAAATTTCAGCATTGAATCTTAATGCGCGCAATATCTATTCATTACAATGTAGCATGTTGTTTAGTTCCACGGCACTTTTGTTCACCAGACATTCAATTTCGCCTGTCGTTGAGTTTCTTCTAAATAACAAGTCATTTTTATTTGCCAGTTCGTGTGCTTTTAAAAAACTAGATACATTACCTTCTTTATCGATTAATTTAATTTTGGATCCTGCTGTGACATATAAACCTGCCTCTATAGTACAACGATCACCTAGTGGAATTCCAAGCCCTGAATTTGCGCCTAATAGGCAAGCTTCACCAATTGAAATAACCATTTCACCACCGCCACTTAATGTACCCATAATCGATGCTCCGCCACCGATATCGGTTTTGTGTGCAACCATAACACCAGCAGAAATACGCCCTTCAACCATGCTAACCCCTGCGGTTCCAGCATTGAAGTTGATAAAGCCTTCATGCATAACAGTTGTGCCCCTACCAACATATGCCCCTAGACGTACACGCGAAGCATCTGCGATACGTACTCCCGATGGCACAATGTAATCGACCATTTTGGGGAATTTATCAACACAATCAACGGTAATTGTTTCACCTTTTAAGCGCGCTTCAATTTGATGTTGCGCAAGCTCGGGCAAATCTATTGCCCCCTTATTCGTCCATGCAATGTTATGTAAAACATTAAAAATACCATCGAGTATTAAGCCATGAGGCTTAACTAAGCGATGAGAAATAAGCTGTAATTTGAGGTAAGCTTCCGCAACTGTTTTAGGCGCGTTATCTATTTCTAATATAGTTAGCACGAGCAGTTGTGTTGATTGAGATCCTGCCTGTGCGAAATCCGCGTTGTTATTATGTTTTTCACCAGAAAATGCTGCGGTAAGTTGCTCTGCAACCTCTGTAGTAACTTCGAGGCTTTGGTTGCCCCCTTGATAGTCAGTTATTGCGGCAACAACTGCAACAAGATCGTCGCTCGGATTTAATATTGGGTAGGGGAAAAAAACTTCAATAATTTTGTTATCAAGATTTTTGGTAGCTGTACCAAAACCAAGTGCAAATGTAGACATTTATTTAGCTCCGTATTGTAAGATCAATAAAATTAAATAACTTATCAATCTTACTGATTAAAATGATTCACTGTTTTGCTTAATATACTCATGCTAAATCAAGTTGACCTGCCCCATCGGCAAGGGTCGAAAGCCAACGCTACGTAATACCAATTGCATTAAGTATGTAATCTAAATTTTACGCAGAAGTAAGTTATTTTAAGCAGTAAAAAAGAAAAGCTATTTATTGTAATTGGTATTAAACATTCTTTTTCATGATTAATATCAATAACTATTTAAGCATTGTTTAGACGTGTTTTTTTTGCTTTTAAAAAGGTGAGAACAAAAAACAACAATTCACAAAATACAGAGCTAAATAATGCTAACACCAAGCCCATAAGAATTGCATCCTGATTCAGTACTATTTCGGCCTTGTAACTTAAGCTGGTTTCTTTAAAAAGAGGTGTATGTATTTTGGTAATTAAAAAATAAAGCTTATGCAATATACTACCTTTTAAATCGTCCTTTTCTTGCTGTAACGCATTAAAACGATTTAACGTATTTTCGATAACCAACACTTCCGCTTTAAAAACTGCAACATGACTGTCTTTGTGTTTTTGTATTAATGCGTTAATATCACCATTAAATAATAAACTGGCTAATGTTTGATATTGTAATAATTGATTTTTAGATTCAATATAATGAGCATCTAGGCGCAATTCATATTGTGCTAAAAAGTTAGGAAGTTGCATACCAATGATTAATCCAAAAACAAAAACAACGTTTAAAGTGTAACGTTTAAATATCGAAGCAAGCATTTATTTAAGCCCCCTCTCTTTGCGTAATATCTCATAGGATTTTTGAATGTCTTGTGCTTTTTCATTAGCGAGGATCATCATCTCTTCAGGTAAACCTTTCGAGGCAAGTTTGTCTGGATGATTTTGACTCATTAATTTAAGATAAGCGCGCTTAACTTCTTTATCAGTTGCTGTTTTATCAATGCCAAGTACGCTGTATGCCCCTTCAATACTTGTTTCTTTTTGTTTGGCCGTTTGCCCGCTATATTGACCTTTACCGCCTTGATGAAAATAACGCTGGGCTTCTATCATTTTAATTAATCGATCCAAATCAATCCGATACAAGCCCAATTGTTCCGTAATAGCATATAAAATACTGATTTCTTTATCGTCAATATATCCATCTGCATAGGCCACCTGCACTTGAATAGCTAAAAACATTTTAATTACATTGCGATCTCTGCCCATCCTTTCTGCAAATTCGCTCACTTTCTCATGCAAGGGAAATTCAGCCGATTTACCATCTGCAAATGCTTTTTGTGCATTTTCGCGAGCAAGACCTTGCAAACGCATTTGATCCATAAAGGTATTGGCAACCTGAATATCAGTTTGTGTTATTTTACCTTTAAGCTTAGCAAGGTGACCCATCACCGAAAAGGTTGTATAAAAGAATAACTTTTGTTTTTCTTGGCTTGAAGCAGATTGTCCAAAAATACCTTGCTGCATATTAAAATTTAGAGAGCGTGCACGATCAAATTTATGCCCTAACCATATACCAAATATCATCCCTATCACATGACCAAACATATAGCCAAAAAGAGCACCTAAAATTTTTCCCATAATTCGCATTTATTAAAGCCTTAATTTTGTTAATGTACTCTAACTGTCAGTCATTATGACCGTTTCAGCAGTATGATTTTGCCTTGTTACTCAAAATATTTTACTAGACGTTCAATGTTATCTTAGAACAACGCCTAATATTTGCCAGACTATTGCGACTGCTGTAACAATGAGTTAACTTTGTCTTTCGATAGAGCTAGTTTAAAAAATTATTATACAAAAGACAGAAATATAATCAATTTTTTATTTAGAAATAAATGCTTTAAATAATATTTTATAACCGTTATCATTCATGATGCTTGATACGATTATTAAATTGCATACCATATACCCATGTAATGTAAAGCTGCAATGCACGCCATAAGCTCAAATGTCAAGGCACTGGCACTACATGAGGTAATGGTTGCTCCCTTACCGATAGTTGCAACGTAAAACTGGTTTACGTATTCGAGATCCGCAGGGAAAGGGAACTTACTACCAATCAACAAAGTTAAAAAATTCGACTAAGAGCGACTATTTATGAATTAAAGTCTTTATTTTATTTCGACTTTAGGTGATTAACGTAGTTAATCACCTAAGAGGAAAATTTTATGCCTCGTAGCTTAGCACAATTTACCGATCTGACGTTGCATTTCGAAGTAACATGGGGTATATAGTCACCTTGGTATTATCAACCGAGGGGTTATTGATCTCTGTCGGTTTAATTTTGCTTATCTCATCGTGTTTTGATTGTATTGAGTACGATGTCGCCTAGCCAACTAAATAAACGACACTCAACAATAGAAAACGCGTTGAAATGAAAACGAATAGCCACAATTTTCATCTTGCATTTACGCAAGTTTTCCAAGTAATGTTAGTGTGAATAATATCGCTTTATTATATACTGATTATTTTTTTTCGTGTAGCTACATTGGATTATTTTCTAAATAACAATTTTAGGGCAAGGATGATTAAATACTTAATACTCTTGACAGCACTTTTTTCGCAGGTTATTTTTGCACAACGAAATGTGTTAAATAAAACAGAAAAAGATCAGCCGTCACGCCATAAAAATTTCACTCAACAACATAATGATAAATCATTTGATCCTGATGAAGCAATAAAATTACCACGAAATAAAGAATATTACTTTCGCCAATGCTACCAAGCTGTACCGCCGGTTACCGTGACTTCTAAAACTAAAGATATAGGCAATATGCAAGTTTATATCAACGCCTTAACGTTTTCAGGATATTCTAATTATTATATTTATAAAGGTGGCGTAGATTTAGTACAAGGCGATAAATATTTAACTGCGGATGTACTCAAGTATCACAAGTTAAAGAACACTGTACAGGCAAAAGGAAATGTTAATTTTATAAATGGTAATGTCACCATTTACGCTGATGCCGTTCAAGCTGACTTAAAAACAAAAGTAGCTACTTTTGATAACGTTGATTACCAATTTCATGGAAAAGGCGGCAGGGGTCACGCCAAGCGCATTTATAGTAACGGAAAAAATGTTTATGAATTTAAAAATGCAAGCTACACTGCTTGCCCACCAAATGACACAACATGGACATTAAATGCGAGCACATTGAATATTGATAAACCAGAGGATCTTGGCTCTGCTTGGAATGCGGTATTAAAATTGAAAAAAGTACCAGTATTCTATTTTCCCTATATTTCTTATCCACTTTCACATAAACGAAAAACGGGGTTTTTATTTCCAGTACCTGCGTACTCTGATATCAACGGGCTTACTTATAAACAACCACTATACCTTAATCTTGCACCTAATATGGATGCGACAATCACACCAAATTATATGCAAAATCGTGGTATACTACTTTCAACAGAATTTCGTTATTTATTAGATAATGGAGCAGGCTCATTACAAGCTGAATATTTAGGAAACGATAAGCTACGTAAAAACCTAACACGCGAAGGAAACCCAATCGTTGGTAGCACGCGTTATCTCTTTCACTGGGATCATAATGTCAATTTCGCAAGAAACTGGAACTTTAATGCAATTTACAACAAAGTAAGTGATGATTCCTACTTCAATGATATCACCACCCCATATGGGAATAGAAGTGACAATCAATTATTAAAAACTGCACAATTAAGATACAATCAAAAAAACTGGAATAGTCAGGCTGAAATAAGAAGCTTTCAAATCCTTGGTAATGGAGATACCCCATACAAAGTATTACCAAGACTTAGTTTTGATGCATATAAACCATTGGGCTGGCGTAGTTTGCAATTTGATCTTTACAGTGAAATAACTAAATTCGATCATAATGATCCTACAGTATACAAGGGGACGCGAATTTATGTAGAGCCTAAACTTTCTCTCCCGCTAAATTTCAACAGCTTTTTTGTAAACTCTCAATTTAAATATATGCTTAGTTACTACCAACAAGAGTTGCCAGAGGTGGATAAAGAAGCTTGGTATAAAGATTTAACTAAAAGAGCAACTCGAATACTGCCTTCAATTAAAATTGATTCAGGTCTTAATTTAGAGCGTAACTTTTCAGCTTTTAATGGCAACTACACGCAAACATTAGTACCACAATTTCAATATTTATATGTACCTTACAGGAACCAAAAAGCAATAGGTATTTATGATACAACTACGCTGTTCCAAGACTATTACGGCTTATTTCGAGACAACATCTACTCAGGTTATGATAGAATAGCCGATGCAAATCAATTTACTCTGGGAATGTCTTCAAGCATTTTTAATGAAAAGGGAAAAGAAAAAATTCGCTTTGCTGTTGGGCAAAATTTTTACATAAAACAAAATAAAGTGACCTTGCCGACATATACAGAGCAAAGAACATCCCGCTCATCAATTATCGGTGAATTCGATGCAAATGTTGATGACGATTACTTTTTCCATTCAGGGCTTGACTGGGATCAATATAATAATATTATCAAAAAAGGCAATGCTACAATTGAAAAGCGCTGGCTTCACAATACCTACGCACAATTAAATTATCGCTATATTTATATTTCTGATGAAGAGAAAAAACAGCAAAATATAAAAGGCTTTGTCAACCAATTAGGCAGTAGGGTAAATTGGTCTATTGATTCGCAATGGACTACCTTTGCAGATTATTACTACGATCTCGAATATCAACACACTTTTGAAAGTATTATTGGTGTACAATATCAATCGTGTTGCTGGTCAATTGGAGTGAGTTTCGATAAACACATGCTCGCATATTTTGGTGATAACGCAAATCTTCAAAATGACTATGAAACAGAACATTCATTTCATTTTAACTTTGCTTTAACGGGTCTTGGTGGTGTTGGCACATCATCAGGCAGTTCATCAAAAAGTCTTTTTAATTACGGTCGGCCTTTCTATTTACAATAACGGATAACAAATGAAACTAGCTAAAAATATCATTTTCTCATTGCTTATTTTGGGGCTTACATCTACGGCAACTCTGGCAGAAAAAAAAGCAGCCTTGGGCAAACCTGTTGTGCGTATTGATAAAATAGAAGCAATCGTGAATCAGGAGATTATATTAACAAGCGACATGACACGCTTGCAAAAAAACATTACCAAACGTTATGCTCAGTTAGGAAAAAAACTCCCGCTTGATAATATATTAAAGCAACAAATTCTTAACAAACTCATCACTGATCGTCTGCAATTACAAATCGCAAATAAAATCGGCCTGCACATTAATGATACGCAAGTCGAGCAAACGCTTCAAGAAATAGCCAGTAAAAAAGGGCAAACAATTGCGCAAATGAAGAACAAAATGAAGCTAAATGGTGACAGTTACAATGCTTTTTCGGACAATGTACGCGATGAACTAACGATGAATGAATTACGTCAGATTGAAATTAGCCGCCGAGTAAATATTTCTGATCAAGAAGTCAAGCAAATGATTAAACTCATACACAAACAAGGTAATCAAACAACTAAATTTCATTTTGTACACATCATGCTTAAAAAAAGTGAAGATAACAGTGCCGCAGCAGCTAAAAAAATCGCAAACAAAGCCAATTTAATCATAAAAAAACTAAAAGCCGGAGGCAATGCAAATGCCTTAGCTATCAGGTATTCACAAGGACCTAAAGCTAGTAAAGGTGGCGACTGGGGATGGCGAACGATTAATAATATCCCGTCATTTATCGTCAGTGCATTTGATGATATAAAAACAAAAAAAGGTGATATAATCGGTCCTTTTAAAAGCAAAATCGGAACGCACATTATCAAAATTATTGATAAAAAAGGAGATGATAGTGTAATGACATTACAGGTAAAGGCTCGTCATATTTTAATAAAACCAAGTATTATTTTAAGTGATGAGAAAGCGGTTGCGATGTTAAACACATATCGTCAGCAAATTATCGATGGAAAGAAAACCTTTGCTGAATTAGCAGAAGCGCATTCTCAAGATCCAGGATCCGCTGTAAAAGGTGGCAATCTAGGCTGGGCGGATCCAAACATGTATGTACCTGCATTTAAAGAAAAAGCAACCACTATGGCAATTGGTAAAATTTCACGTCCTTTCAAGACAATAGAGGGCTGGCATATTCTTGAGATACTTGATAGGCGCAAAGCAGATACAACACAAGAAGCAACCAAACGAAGAGCTTATAATATTTTAGTTCGGCAACGTTTCCCTGCTGAAGTGTATGCTTGGTTAAATGAAATTCGACAACAAGCATACATTAAAATTATTAACCCTAAATACATAATTAAGACTGAATAATGCTCAAGCGCATTATCATTACGAGTGGAGAGCCTGCAGGCATTGGTCCGGATCTCATGCTAGAAATTGCACAGCATGATTGGCCGTTACAGCTTGTTGTTTGTGCGGATAAAAATCTGCTCAACGCACGTTTTTCATCTGCACAAAATAAACCTACATTGATTGAATTTAATGATCAATTAAGTGCGACTAAATCCAAACGAGGCACATTAACCGTTACGCATATCCCATTAGGGGCAAGCGCAGTGCCAGGCATCTTAAACAAAAAAAATACACAATACGTTTTAAACACATTAAAATATGCCTGTAAAGGGTGTTTATCTGGGCTGTTTTCTGCAGTGGTTACTGCGCCTGTCCATAAAGGCATCATTAATGATGCTGGCGTTGCTTTTAGCGGACACACTGAATTTTTTGCAGAGCAGTCTAATACCGATCTAGTGGTTATGATGTTAGCGACAGTTGGTCTGCGTGTTGCCTTAGTCACCACCCATATAGCATTAAAAGATATTCCAGCAGCCATCACAAAACAACGACTAACTGACATAATTACCATACTCAATGCTCAATTAAAACAAAAATATACCATCAGCACACCAAGGATCTATGTCTGTGGTTTAAACCCACATGCTGGAGAAGGTGGCCGCATGGGCACTGAAGAAATAAATATTATTGCGCCAACGCTGCAAAAATTACGAAAACAAGGCTTTGATCTAGTTGGACCTCTCCCTGCAGATACTATTTTTCAAGATAAATATCTTAAAGAGGCAGATGTCGTGCTCGCCATGTATCATGACCAAGGATTACCGACCTTAAAGTATAAAGGCTTTGGTAAAGCGGTAAATATAACACTTGGCTTGCCTTTTATCAGAACATCCGTTGATCATGGCACAGCCCTTGATCTTGCCGGTACTAACAAAGCAGATCCTAGCAGTTTACACTGCGCTATCGATGAAGCTATTAATATGATCAATCGTCATAATTAAAGGCAATTTTATGAATGACAAAATCTATATGGGGCATACTGCCCGCAAACGATTTGGACAAAACTTTTTGCATGATGAGTATATTATCGATTCAATTGTCGCGGCAATCGCGCCACAATTTGATGATAATATCGTAGAAATTGGCCCAGGCTTAGGTGCCTTAACCCATCTTGTTGCCCAAAAAGTAAAATGCTTAAACGTCGTTGAATTGGACCGCGATTTAGCAAGACGTTTATCCAAACATCCAACGCTTGCAACAAAACTTAAGATCACTCAAGCTGATGCGATGCAATTTGACTTTGGAAAACTTGCAAATGAAAATAATCAGCTACGTGTTTTTGGTAACTTACCCTATAACATTGCAACGCCACTTATGTTCTACCTTTTTGAATTTGCCAGCAAAATAAAAGATATGCATTTTATGCTTCAAAAAGAAGTTGTAAATCGTCTTTGTGCGGGTCCTGACTGCAAAACTTATGGTCGTTTAACGGTGATGGCGCAATATTATTGCAAAGTAATTCCTGTGCTGGACGTGCCTCCAAGTGCATTTAAACCTGCGCCTAAGGTTGATTCTGCGGTTGTGCGTTTAGAGCCTTACAATACGCCCCCTTTTATTACTAAAAGCATAAAAATATTAACACAAGTTTGTTCTATGGCGTTCAATCAGCGCCGAAAAACAATTAGAAATGGATTGCGCGATATATTGACACTTGAACAATTGCAAGAAATTGGTATCGATACAACTCGGCGTGCTGAAAATATCAGCGTTGAACAATATGTGAATATCGCTAATTACATTTATGATCTTAAAGCAGCTGAAAAGGTTGATAAATAGTGTCTACATACATTGTTGGTGATATTCAAGGCTGTTATGACGAATTAATCGCTCTACTCGATTTAGCACACTTTGATGAAAATAAAGATGAACTTTGGGTAACAGGTGATCTCGTAGCGCGCGGTCCAAAATCATTGGAAACATTACGTTTTATAAAAGGTCTCGGCAATAGCGCAAAAGTAATTCTTGGAAATCACGATCTCCATTTGCTTGCTATTTCAGAAGGGATCCGTCAGATAAAAGAAAAAGATCAATTAATAACATTACTCGATGCAACTGATAGCAAAGAGTTACTTACCTGGCTTCGCAAACAGCCCTTGTTTTTACGAAACCCCGATCATAACTTTGTGATGGTTCATGCAGGTGTGTCCCCTCAATGGACAATTAATCAAGCTGCGGGCTACGCTAGAGAAATTGAGAAAATACTACAAGGTCCTGATTTTAATAAATTACTCGCCATAATGTACGGTAATACTCCTGCATCATGGTCTGACTCATTAATCGGCGACCAACGCCTACGTTTTATAATTAATGTTTTTACAAGAATGCGATTTTGCTTTTTAGATGGGTCACTCGAACTTAAAAATAAATGCTCACCCAAAGAAAACAAAAACTGTAAACTAAAGCCCTGGTTTGAAATTGAATCATTAGATAAAAGTAGTGATATTGTTTTTGGTCACTGGGCAGCACTGATGGGCATTAGCAGTGAAAAATCAGTATATGCCCTTGATACAGGCTGTGTATGGGGAAATTCACTTACCATGCTGCGCTGGCAAGACAAAAAGATCTTTTCACAGCCTTGCCTTGTGCCATAAAAGATGATTATTTGAAAATATAAACACATCACATTCATCTGTGAGAAAATATAAATCAATGTCCCAGACAATGTTATTTTAATTAAATGAATATAAAGCCATCGCTGCTTTGGTTTGGCATGTGATCTTTTTCCTATTACTTATTTAACGTTCGATTCTGATCTTTTCACTTGTTACCAAATTGCATCAAGCTCTTCTAACGTGCAGTTAGCCATTATTTTATTCTTTTTTGATACAATAGATTCGACAGATTTAAAGCGGTTTTCAAACTTACTGTTGGCATGGCGCAAAACCTGCTCAGGGTTGGCTTTAAGGTGTCGTACTAAATTCACATTGGCAAAAAGTAGATCACCTAATTCATCTTCAATCCTACTTTGTTTCTGATCTTCATTGAGATCTGCTCTTTTGACCTCTTGGAGTACTTCATCTAATTCTTCTTTTATTTTGTTTATGACAGGTGACAGCTGAACCCAATCAAAGCCAACATTTGCGCACCGTTGTTGTATTTTATAGGCGCGATCTAACGCGGGTAATGTTTTAGGAATATTATCTAATACACTTTCAATTGTTGCATCACGTTGTGCTTTTAAAGCGCGTTCTTTTTGTTTTTCTTTTTCCCAACTCACCTGAATTTTTTGTCCTTTTTTAAAAGTTTTCATTTAAAAACACATGAGGATGACGGCGTTTTAATTTTTTATTTAGCGTATCAACAATATCGAAAAATACAAACATTCCCTGCTCTTGTGCTATTTTTGCATAAAACACAAGGTGAAACAGTAAATCGCCTAACTCACCTATTAATTCATGGTAATCTTTTTTATTGATAGCATCATTGATTTCATATGCCTCTTCAACGGTATGTATGGCAATTGAATCAAAGGTTTGCTTTTTATTCCAAGGGCATCCAAATTGTGGATCCCTTAGCGCAGTCATTATGTCCAGAAGATCATTTATTTTGGAATTTTTTTTCATGGAATGTGTCATATTAAATTTTATGATTATTTTATGATTATTTTGTGATTATTTTGTGATTATTTTGTGATTATTTTGTGATTATTTTGTGATTATTTTGTGATTATTTTATGATTATTTTGATATTGATTAAGGTTTTGATATATTTGTCAAGTATAATTAAAAAACTTCATAAAATCGAGTAGTTCAAATAGTAAAGGATATCTTCAATGAAACCATCTTTAATCATTATGTTTGTAATACTGCTTTGTTTCAGCGTCTTTTATAATAGCTTTGCTATTGCAAGTGATTCGACGAATCAATTATTTACAGTAAAAAATGAAACTAGAGATGACAATATTACACTCAATGCGACAATTGAAGCAGTAAATGAGGCAACGCTTTCTGCCCAAACCACTGGCAGGATCAGCAAAATATACTTCGATACGAATGATTACGTTAAAAAAGGGGCTGTCTTACTTGAAATAACAAACAAAGAACAAGAGGCACAACTTGCCGAAGCAAAAGCTATGATACGTAGCGCAAAAGCTCAGTATCATGAAGCAAGTCTTGGCTATGACCGATATAAAAAACTCTATCCTCAAGGTGCAATTTCTAAAGGTGAATTAGACAAGGCACAAACTAGTGCGGCCACCTCCAAAGAAAGCCTTAAGGCTGCGGAAGCACAACTTGTTCACGCAAATCAATCTCTAAATTATACCGTAATCAAAGCACCATTTTCTGGCCTTGTCACCAAAAGGGATGTTGAGGTAGGTGAAACAGTTTCCATAGGTCAGCCTTTATTTACAGGGCTGTCACTCGATAAATTACGCGCGGTAACTGAAATTCCACAGCGCTACATTAAAGCACTTCGCAATCACCTTCAATTTACTATTATATTCAACGATGGTACTAAACTCGTCTCAAACGACATTACCCTTTTTAGCTATGCTGAAAATCAATCACATTCATTTAAAGTACGCATTAGGTTACCACCAACAAACAAAATCTTGTTACCAGGAATGTGGGTTAAGGCGCAATTCTTAAAAGGAACCCGCCGAGCGATTTTAATTCCAACAACTGCCATACTTGCTAATAACGAATTAACGGGCGTCTACCGGGATGTTGATGGCAAAGCAACGTTGACGCAAGTTCGCTTAGGAAAGGAGTCTAATGGTGACGTTGAAGTACTCTCAGGACTGATGGATGGCGATATGATCTACAAAGACGCTTACGCAAAGCTGCAACTGTTAGGAACTAAATAATGTCTCATCAGCTCAATACCTCTGGAAAAATTGCCAAGACCTTCCAAAAATCTGCCATTACACCGCTGCTTGCTATTGTCGGCTTATTACTGGGTATTTTTGCAATAATTATTACGCCAAAAGAAGAAGAGCCACAAATAAATGTTACTTTTGCCGATGTATATATTCCTTTTCCTGGTGCATCACCAAAAGAAGTTGAAAATCTAGTTACTACACCAATTGAACAAGTCATTAGCCAAATAAAAGGGATAGACACAATTTACTCTTTTTCTAACAATGATGGCGCAAGGATCATTGTCGTTTTCAAAGTTGGGAAAAATAGGAATGATGCGATTGTTAATTTGTATAATCAGATTTATTCTAACATGGATAAACTACCTAAAAATGCAGGTGTTGGAAAACCATTAATAAAACCAAGATCGATTGATGATGTGCCCATTTCAACGCTTACTCTATGGTCAAAAGACAAGAATGTTACACCCGAAAAGCTCACTAAAGTTGCACATGGGATTGAAAGTGATTTGCAACGCATAAAAGGCACGCGCAATATATTTACGGTAGGAGAACATATATTAACGCTTAATATTCGTATAGACCCTGTAAAAATGAACAGTTTTAATGTTAGCTACGATCAAATAAATAAAATATTATCAAGTAATAATACAACCTCTAATTCAAGTAATTTAATACAAAATAATCGCCAAATAAAAGTAAAAGCAGGTGAATTTTTACAAGATACTTCTGATGTTAAGAATTTAATTGTTTCTGTTAATGATGGTTACCCTGTTTACTTGCAAGATGTCGCCGATGTAACTCTTGCCGCTGATATCCCATCACACAATGCACTTAACGGTATTAATGGGCACTTATATTCAGCAGTCACTATCGTTATTTCTAAAAAGCCAGGGATAAATGCAGTTGATATAACACAAGCGATTGAAAAACGCATCTCTAAAATAAAAAATGTTTTAATTCCCAATAACATTCAAGTCACCATTTCACGAGATTATGGTAAAACCGCAGCGACTAAATCAAACCTTCTAATTACCAAACTTATTTTTGCAACATCAGGCGTCATTCTACTTGTATTGCTTACAATGGGCTGGCGTGAAGCTGTGATTGTTGGCATTGCAATTACCGTGACCCTTGCATTCACCCTTTTTGCTTCTTGGGCATACGGCTTTACACTTAACAGGATCTCACTTTTTGCATTAATTTTTTCCATTGGCATCTTAGTTGATGATGCAATTGTTATTGTTGAAAATATACATAGACACATGCAACTGGGAGAAACATCATTAACCAAATTAATTCCAATTGCAGTTGATGAGGTGGGTAGCCCAACAATTCTCGCGACATTTACCGTGATAGCCGCGCTCTTACCAATGGCCTTTGTTAGCGGTTTAATGGGACCTTATATGAGCCCTATTCCAATCAATGCAAGTATGGGAATGTTGATATCACTGGCGGTTGCATTTACATTATCACCTTGGCTAAGTCACAAGTTTTTAGTGTTTCAACCTAAAAAACAACAACAAAAAAGCAATACGCCGATAGAAAAAAACGCATTTATGACACGCTTATTTACCAGAATACTCGGACCCTTTGTACTCACTGAAAAATCTCGTAAAGCACGCTGGATCTTGTTATTTGTCATTTTAATTTTAATTGCGATTTCAATCGCATTGCCGTTTAACAAACTCGTTATAATGAAAATGCTCCCTTTTGATAATAAATCTGAATTTCAAATCACTGTCGATTTACCCGAAGGTAGCCCACTTTCCCTAACTCAACGTTTATTAGTTCAACTGAGCCATGAGATTGAAAAAATTCCTGAATTAAAGAATTTTCAAATTTATGCAGGTACTGCTGCTCCAATCAACTTTAATGGTTTAATTCGTCATTATGATTGGCGACAATCTTCTGAATTAGGTGATATTCAAGTAAACCTCGTTGATAAAAAGGATAGAAAACGCGATAGTCATGCCATCGCAAGCAGCGTACGCTTTGCGTTACAAAAGATAGCAAAACCTTATAACGCAAACGTCAAAATTGTTGAAGTACCGCCGGGACCGCCAGTTTGGTCACCGATTCTAGCGGAGGTTTATGGACCGAATGCACAAATTAGAGAAAAAACCGCACACAAATTAGTATCCATTTTAAAAGAAACACATGGCGTCGTTGATGTTGATATTATGCTCCCTGATCCTCACGAAAAATTACTAGTGAAAATTAACCGCTCAAAAGCTGCTAGATTTGGAATTTCTTATGACAATATTGTTGATGCTATTAGCACTTCTGTTGGTGGAAAAGATATGAACATATTACACAGTGATAAACAAAAATATCCGATTCCTATTCGATTACAATTAGTTGAAGGCGATAAAGTCAATTTGGATCAACTACAAAATTTAAAAATTGAAAATAATGTAGGCAATAAGATCCCTTTGGCAGAAGTAATCAATATTCATAAAACCTATGTAAAATATCCCATTATGCATAAAAATATGATTCCAATGATAATGGTTACTGCAGACATGGCAGGTAAGGTTGACAGCCCGCTTTATGGCATGTTTGAAGCATCAGCACAGATGAGTAAAAAAGGCCTCGATATTAATCAGTATTTTATTCATCAACCTAAAGGCACATCTGCGCGCGCTGTTTTATGGGATGGCGAATGGAAAATAACCTATGAAACCTTTAGGGATATGGGGATTGCCTATGCGTTTGGAATGATATTGATTTACTTGCTTGTTGTCGCCCAATTTAAATCATATATCGTCCCATTAATTATTATGGCACCCATTCCATTAACTATCATTGGCGTGATGCCAGGTCATGCTTTGCTTGGACAGGCATTTACAGCCCCATCGATGATTGGTATGATTGCACTCGCTGGGATCATAGTGCGAAACTCGATCTTACTGGTAGATTTTATCAACCATGAAACGGCAAAAGGTATGCCATTTAAACAAGCAGTTATCAATTCAGGAGCCGTACGCGCAAAACCGATTATTTTAACTGGTCTAGCAGCAATGATTGGTGCATTTTTTATTATCGGCGATCCAATATTTGCAGGTCTTGCCGTCAGCCTTATCTTCGGCATTCTGATTTCGACTGTTTTAACCTTGTTAGTTATTCCTGTGCTTTATTATGCAGTGATGCGTAAAAAATTCGAACCAAAAGAAGAATAGTCATATCTTTGCGCCTCGTGGGTACCAATGTGAAATCACCGCAGCAAGTTGTGTATTTGCTCCCCAAAAGAATGAAATTCCTAGGATATTCAAGTAAGTTAATTTATAAGAAACCTTTGTTAATGCTAAATGGATTTGATAGCTTAATTTGTACAACAAAAGACTATCCGTATATACCATCTGCTTGTAAGCCTTTAAATTAAAATAATATACACTCATGTGATGTGAAATTGCTTTGTCAGGCTGTAACTCGGACATCAAGCCAGGGTGCAACATTTCTGATCAGCTAATTGCTGACGGATCTTTCATTTTATGGAACTCTTTTTGAGTTGCCATGTTTTAACTTTGTGTTAATGAATTACAAGTTTTGATGACAACGATGGCATATTAATATTGACGATTTAATTTTATGCCTCTTCGCAAGTTGCAGAGGATTTGGGAAGTTTGCTAGATGATTTGCTAAACTGTCTTTTAAATCTAAATTTGGAAAGTACCAATCTTCACTCCATCCATCTACAACCATTGTCGTTTTTCTTAAGTGACGCATATAAAATAAATTATTTGTTTTCAATGGCACATCGTTTATAACAACAACCCCATGATCACCTCCATGAATCTCACATATAATTAGAGATGAATCAAATAATAGTGTCGGATTACTCATTAAAGACGTATAACATACAGACGCCTTTTCTCCACAATTACCAATGCCTGTTCTTGTTGTATATACCATTGAGTCATGGATAGAAAAAGGATGACTTTCCCTAAATTTTTTTAGGGCCCTGTACTCGTTTCTGGTTAAACACTTGAAAGGGTTAATCGCATTACTACTTCTAACATGTACTATCTTTTTAAAAAAACTAAGCGTGTTTATAGCTGCGTGTTTTCTTATTTTCATTATATTGCGCTCTGCTGATGTTAACATATATTTTCTTTGTGGTGTTCATTTCATATTTTAATTACACTATGTTTCTTCATCTGGCAACTTATTTTTTATTCTTCGTTATATATTCGTATCAAAAGCCAGTTCAGGGTAACTGCGAAGCATCATCGCAGCTGCCAGTCTTCCATAAATATGTGTAAGTAATCCTTTTGACGAACAAATGTTTGATGCGTCCTCAATGTCAGTAACTTTATTGAGCCAAGCAAATAATGCTTCAGTCGGCTGCCTCATGCGTGATCTTGCATTTGAATATTTTTTGTCCTCTGTCGATAACTTCTTCTGCTATTTTGTTTTTTTATAGGTGTCAATACTTTCAAACCATGCTCTGAGTGAACCTTTTCTTCATCGGATCTTTTGTAAGCTTGATTGCCTAACAGCAAATTGTCTGTAAGCATCGGCCGAATTTTTCAAAAACAGGTCAATCCTGCCTCATGGCTTCTTCAATAAAGATTATTTCAAAACCTGCTAAGCTGGCTTCTCGTTTACGCGCAACAACATGTGCTTTGACAACGTAATAATACATTTTCTTAGTTGAGTTGTAGCTTTGACTTGCGATCTCTGCTGCAACTTCAACTGTGTAAGCATAGTTATTCTTAGCAAGCGTAATAGGAAAAGGATCAACTAGATAAACACTGTCATCATCAGTCGATATTTTTTTGTTTGCAAAAAATCTATCAAGGCAATAAATCCATTTGACAACTTGTTAACTCGATGTGCGATCGCAGCATAACCACAGAGCTTTGGAAAATGGTCACTAAGATGATCTTGAGCATAACGATGTATGACTGAGATTGTTCGGTAACCCCTTAATATATTGCCATTACTTCTTTATCTGTAAATGAATCATTTTTTCTGGTGGTAAATCTTTCAACATATGCATGAATTGTATTTTGATATTCATTGCAGATCAGCAAATATAATGATATTGATTTGTATTCTGAGTTCATGTTTTTATCTCTCTTCGTTGGTTCGCACCTAAAGAGTAATACTAAACATGGGCTGGGCTCTATTATTTTTGCTTTCGATTCGAATATATATGACCTTACATGATTTCGCCTTGCGCTAAATCACCTCATCAGGAAATCTGTTAAAATAAGGAAAGTATGCCTAGGTGATGCAGCCACCTTCTAGGTAGTTTACTTGCCAATTTAAGCTGCATCCAAGAAATGGACAATGCCAATTAGAAATAGGAAACTAGCTTCGAATTTAATTTTATAAGTAGATCGCTCCTTTTAAAACAAGATGGCGCAAAAATGCAAGGTCAGCAAAGCAAATAGCGGCAACCTGCTAGGCATAAAATAGCCCTCTCAACGATTAACTGCATTAATCATCTAAGGTAGAATTAAAAGGACGTCTTTGATGCTTAACTTGTTACTCTATGTCGACTTGTTTATGGACAATACGTTATAACTTTGTTGATTGGCTCTAGCAGCCACTCCATTCAGGATTTTATTGCGGTTTTTATAAAAAAACACTGCTTCGTTATAACATTATAAGATAGAGTAACCCATAAGTAATTAATATACTTTCGTTGTTGCTAGTGGTAAACGATTAGCATCGCTAATCGTTGATAGACTTGCCGTTACGCCTTTCTCTGAAGTCCAAACAAAAGCCTGACAAAGCAATTTTACGTTACATGGGTATATATCACGGAGTTTTTACACAGTTCATTTATATCTTTCAGTTTTCAGGCTCATGCGTAACATGAATTGTATTTACAAAACATAATGACCGATATTGATTTATAAATGCGATCCATAACAACAGGGATTTTAAAATTATGACTATCAAAATATCTCACACTCACAATAATGCATGGTTCCCTTTAAGCCCCACTCAAAATCAAATATATTTTACCAGTTACTTCATGAAAACTGTCCGTTATATAATATCGGTGGTCATGTCAAATTAGTAAACGTTGATATTGGCAAGTTAACTAGGGCGCATGAATTATTAATTACACGACATGATGTTTTTGGCATCAGAATAATAAATACAGACGATCTTAGTGAAGATCACAAGGCCGCTAATTTAGCCACGCCCCGCGCATTAAACTCGAAGAGAAGCTTTACAATATTTTCCAAGAAATCTTTGGTATAAAAACAGTGGGTATTAATGATGACTTTTTTTGTATTGGTGAGGGGCTAACCACCCTTAATCAAATTACTGCGGCTTGTCAACGTGAATTGGATATCTATATTCCATGCGACTTATTACTTAAAACAAAAACCATTGCGAGATTGTCTCCTTGTATCCTTAAACTTAAAAAGGTGATTGCTCCTTGTGCAGATGTTGCACGGTATCCATTATCCTTTGCCCAAGAGCAACTACTCTTTATTGAGAATTTTGAACAAGGTACGCATGCGTACCATATACCTTATTTGGTTAAATTATCAGATAATGTTAATCTTCTTGCATTAGAAACAGCGTTTAATGTCATCATAAATCG
>JAGLDN010000146.1 GCA_023145575.1 Psychromonas sp. | reverse complement strand
GTGATCTCGTTGTATTTGTTTTTCGTGAAGTAAATTATACGAGATGACCTTCCTCTTCCTCTTCCTCTAACAAAATATTTCTTTGAGTAAAATCTTAACAAAGATCAACAGCCCCTAGTGAACCAAGAGATATTAAAAACTTAAAAGTAAAAATTTAGTAATGAGAACCGATGCAATACCCTGTCAATAACAAACAGCTAAAATAATCTCTGAAGCAGAGGTTGATAACTCTCTTGAAATAAAAGATTGCCGAAAAGTAATTGCTATACGAAACAAATTGTTACGTGCGCAATGTTCGTCGAGGCGCACCATTTAAAATAGAGATTTACAGTGATGTTTATGGAGAACATGGGTATAGCTTCTATTACAAATAATGTAAAAGATATTTCGGGTTATTTCAGAAATCACTGCGCCATAGAAAATTGTCAGCACTGAGTTTTAGATGTTACATTTAGATAGGTTGAATGCCAATCTATGCTCAAGATGGCGCACGAAATTTATATATATTTATAAGGAATTTATTAAATATCTTATAAAATAAAATCTTTGTCAGGGCATTGTCGCGAGAAAAATGCAAAAAGCCAATTTGGATCAAAAATTCAGATATGATATATTGTGATTAAAGAGTATGCGCCTGTCATTGCATCTTTTAGCCACATGGGTATAATGGATTAATCTTTATTTTTATAGATTGACATTAGTTCTTCGCTCAAGTTGTTTAAATATTCACAACAGGATATACCGTACGACAAGGTATCTTAAATTAATTAGGTTATCATGTATTTTCTGCCTAAAGTAACCTGAACGTCAAGAAATTTAGAAATACTACATTGTCAGAATGCTGGCATAAAAAATTAGGTTTCACATGGAAAACGCTAAAAAATTTACAACTAATAAGCAGATCATTGACTTCCTTAGTGAGCAGTACCCACTTTGTTTTACTCAGAGGAGCGTTGCTGCAAAACCATTAAAAATTGGAATTTTTCAAGATCTTGCCAGAAGATTAGAAAATAATGACGATGTCAGTAAGAGCCAATTACGTGGAGGGGTACGGCAATACACAATGAGTTGGAGGTATTTACATTGTATTAAAGAGAATGCTAAACGAGTTGATCTCGATGGTGTTGAATGCGATGAGGTATTAAAAAAGCATGTAGATCATGCAGCAAAAACCTTAAAAGAAAGCAAAGAAAAAGTATTTGCAAATAAAAAGAAAGCTCAAAAAAGTAAGGCAGATCTTGCAACAAAAAACATCAAAATTCCTCAACGAGTAAAAAAAACACCCGTTAACACCAAAGAACTTGAAAATTTATCGAACTATAAAGTAGCGACACATGAAAAGTTAATTGTGCAACAAAAAGTTAAATTGCTACTTGGACATTCACCTGTACCAGCTGTGGTTGTTGAGATCCTAAAAGAGGATGTTCAAGTACAACTTAATTCAGGCATAACGGTTAAAGTTAAAGCTAAGCATCTATTTGTTGAATAAAACAATCTTTTTTACTCATGATACTTTTGAGCGGTCATTCGATACTGTAAGATAACTCGCATTATTTACGTTATTATATAGTCAGGGCATTTCGAAGTGCAAAATAAGCAAGGTAAATTGTGGTAAGTTCCGAGGTGTAAAATGAGGCATCACGGTGATATATTGAAATGTTTTGATTGATGATCAATGTCTTAAAAGTAATAATTTGACTTTGTATTTTTGAACACAAGATACATTATTAAAAACTAGGTTAATTAAAAGGTAAAGTATGAATAAATTTTTTCGTATCACATTAGTATTGATGAGTTTGTTTTTTGTTGGTTTTGTTTTTTCATCGGTGAAATTAAGCGATATTCCAATATTAAAACAGCAAGAACAACACGCTAAAGTGCTTAAACGGGTCAGTGACCTCTACAGTCGCTCACATTATAAATCGGTGATATTAAATGATACCTTATCAGCAAAAATATTTGATCGTTATATTAAAATGCTTGATTATAATCGTCAAATTTTTACAAAAAAAGATATTACAAAATTACAAAAGTATAAATATAAATTATCTGATGCCATTAAATCTGGTAATGTTGGGATAGCCTATAAAATATTTCAACTCAGCTTGACGCGTCGTTACGAACGTTATAGTTATGCACTTACGTTGCTTAAACATCAAATAAAATTTAATGTTGCAGGTGAAAAATACCAATTTGATCGTACTAAAGCGCCTTGGGCTGCTGACACTAAAGCTTTGAATATTATTTGGCAACATAGAATAAAATCGGATGCGCTTACATTGAAATTAAGTGGAAAAAAATGGCCTGAAATTAAATCTTTACTGACTAAACGTTATACTTTTGCATTAAAACATTTAACTCAAACAGAAAGCGAAGATATATTTGAAGTTTTCATGAATGCCTTTTCTAATGCAATTGAACCGCACACAAGCTATCTTTCACCGCGTAGTGCCGAACGTTTTAAAATGCAAATGAACCTTTCATTAGAAGGGATTGGTGCGGTTCTTCAACTTAAAGATGGTTACACTACAATAAGATCACTTGTAAAAAATGGTCCAGCTGATAAATCTAAGCAAATCGTAATAGGTGATAAAATTGTTGGGGTTGCCCAAGATGGAGAAAAAATGAAAGACATCATTGGATGGCGCCTTGATGATGTTGTTGAACTTATTAAGGGACCTAAAAACTCAAAAGTTATTCTACAAATAGAATCGGGAAAAGTTGGCGGTAAAATAAAAACAGTAAAATTAGTACGTAAAAAAATACACCTTAAAGATCGTGAAGTAAAATCAAGCGTAAATGTTATTGATAAACAAAAGATTGGCGTTATCACTATTCCAAATTTTTATGTTCACTTGAGTAAAGATATTCAGAAAGCACTTATTAAATTGAAAAAAGACAAGGTAAAAGGGATTGTTATCGATTTAAGAAATGATGGTGGGGGATCTTTACTCGAGGCGACACTATCAACGGGGCTATTTATTAAAAAAGGTCCTGTCGTTCAAGTTCGTGATAGTCGCAATAATATTGAAGTGCAGACAGCTAATGATATGTATGTAGGTTATGATGGTCCCTTGACTGTACTTATTAATCGTAATAGTGCATCAGCATCTGAAATATTTGCCGCGGCGCTACAAGACTATGGAAGAGCAATTATTATTGGCGAGCAAAGTTATGGGAAAGGCACGGTGCAACAACATAGACAAATAGCCCGTTTTTATGACCAAGATGCCGCACGGATTGGCAGTGTGCAATATACCATTGCAAAGTTTTATCGCATTAATGGTGGGAGTACGCAACAACGTGGGGTAACTCCTGATATTTCATTCCCGACCCCCATTCCACATCATGATACAGGGGAAAGTTTAGAGAAAAATGCTTTGCCATGGGATAACATAAAATCTGCTCAATATACAAAAATTGCTAATTTATCTCCGATAATTAAGGTTTTAATTAAAAAACACTTGCAGAGAATTAAAAAAGAAATTGAGTTTAAGTATCTTGCACAAGATATTGCACAATACAAAAAAGAGAAAGATGACACATCCATTTCGTTAGTTGAACGTCTGCGTGTTGCCAAACTTGATAAACAAGAATCAATGTTACTAAAGAGAACCAATGAGCGATTAAAACGAGCTAAAAAACCAACAGTGAAATCCTTCGATGATATTCCTAAAGACTTTGTGCCGATAGACTCTTTTTTAATCGAAGCTGAAGCAATAACGTTAGATTATGCAAATATCTGATTTAATATATACTCGTTATTAATCAATATGCAAAATCAAGCAAGTTGTGAGGTGAACAGTTTCGAGGCGGGAAATCGGAGGTCTAACAGGTCTCAATCGAAACATCCTAACAACGAAGGTGTTTGCCATACAGCTTGTCTAATTAGGGACTCGCTCAAAAACCAATAAAGCTTAAATATGTCTTTTTCATTTAAACTCTTGCAATTAATTAACGTAGTTGATTATTGAGAGGACAGCTTGGTAGTATTGGTAAGGGATAATCTTAGAGTTTAGATATCTTTTCATTTAAGCTCATGGCAAATGTTGCGCAGCTAACTCGTTGAGAGGTTATCAAACTGCACTTTGCCTTGCTCTTCGAGGCTTAAGCTCGGTTTTTTAATGTAAAGCTATCTACGAGCCTCGAATATCAGAAATAAGGTATAACATTCGATCTAAATCTTGATATACTATTTCAACGTTACATGAGTATAAATTTCGTTAGAGAAAAAATAGTTATGAATTAAACTCTTTTTAATTTTTCTGGCAGTTAATACCCGATTGGTAATTTTATGCACCGCATTTCGGAACAATTTGTAGATCGGATGTTGTAATTTACCTTCACATGGTTATAAGGCAAATAAACACAATAAAGGGATATGGGAATCACAATGGAAAGCACTGTAACGGAGTTAAAATTTGCGCTTGATACGTTTTATTTTCTAATGTCGGGTGTACTTGTTATGTGGATGGGTGCGGGTTTTGCAATGCTCGAGGCAGGACTTGTTCGTACTAAAAACACCACAGAAATTTTAACAAAAAATATGACCCTTTACGCGATTTCTTGTACCATGTTTTTATTAGTTGGTTATAACATTATGTATGTTAATAATGTTCCAGGTGGTTGGTTACCTTCATTACACACATTAATTGGTACCCAAGCAAAAGGCGCTACTCATTCACTCGCCTCAGATTTTTTCTTCCAAGTAGTCTTTGCTGCTACGGCAATGTCAATTGTTTCAGGTGCAGTAGCCGAGCGTATGAAGCTTTGGTCTTTCCTTATTTTCTCAATCCTGTTAACTGGTTTTATTTATCCTCTTGAAGGTTATTGGACATGGGGGGGGGGCTTTTTAAGTGCGGCTGGATTTCATGATTTTGCTGGTTCGGGTATTGTACATCTTGCCGGCGCATCTGCAGCATTAGCGGCTGTCATATTACTTGGTGCGCGTAGAGGTAAATATGGCAAAAATGGTGCGATTAATCCCATTCAGGGATCAAATATGCCGTTAGCCACATTGGGTACTTTTATTTTATGGATGGGATGGTTTGGTTTTAATGGTGGCTCTGAATTACAACTGTCGGATGTAAAAAGCGCATCAGCTGTGGCGCGTATTTTTGTTAATACCAATGCAAGTGCATGTGCAGGTACTATTGCTGTACTAATTATAAGTAAATTAAAATGGGGGAAAGCGGATTTAACTGTTATTTTAAATGGCGCCTTAGCTGGTTTGGTTTCAATTACAGCGGATCCTTCATCTCCCTCGCCCTTAATGGCAATCGGAATTGGCGCGGTTGCGGGTGTGCTTGTTGTTTATAGTATTATTGCATTTGATAAATTAAAATTAGATGATCCCGTAGGTGCGTTATCTGTACATGGCGTGTGTGGCTTGTTTGGTTTATTAGTAGTACCATTGAGTAATAAAGATGTTTCGTTTACAGCACAGCTGTACGGCTCAGCCATTATCTTCGGATTTGTATTTGTAACCTCTGGTATTGTGTGGTTTATTATTAAAGCAATTGTTGGCCTTAGGGTAAGTGCTGAAGGTGAAGCAATGGGAATGGATCTCGTCGACTGTGGGATTGAAGCATATCCTGAGTTTACATCTTAAGTTATCCTATTTGACGTAACGTTGTAATGTCCGCCTTTTGATAGGATGTTAGTTCCAGACACAACACAGCAACTATTAATGATTAGCGGAGCTTGCCGCTTGTCGGTGTAGTTAACTACAAAATGTTAATTATTATATCGTTATTCTCTTTTTGAGTGTTGTAACGCTGCGCTGCCATCTATTCATTATAAACGATCCTTTCCTTCACTGGACTTGGCTAATTGCCCCTAATTAGTTTACTATCAATTTTCGACGTAAAACGATTACAGTTTTTATTTTAATTCGACCTTAGATGATTAGCGCAGTTAATTACCGACAGGACAATTTGATGTCGATTATATTTGCATCATTTGTCATTGTGGCTTTTATTTTTACATCCCATGGGTATAAAAAGTCAATTGTGTTTATGATGCTAACATTCAATCACCTTAATTATTTAACGAATTATTCTACAACAAGTTTTTATAATCACGCACGATTTGTACAAGTAGATCTGCAGGATCTAGGCTCAAATATCAGATGTCGCTGAGCAGTATTCTAGGAAATGACCATTAAAATCGTATTCAATTTAACCTCTTACCAAAGTATCATGGGTATGCAATCGGAGTTAATATGTTCAAACCTTATTTAAATAAGTACCCTAAAGATGTTCCATCAAAGATTGGTAACTTACCGTATGACTCTCTGAGTGGATTAATAGAAAATACTTTTAAAAAGTATGCTGATAACTGTGCGTTTCAAAATATGGATGTACAAATCACTTATGCACAGCTCGAAAAAAAATCTGGAATTATCGCCACTTATTTACAACAAAGTCTACAACTTAAATTAGGCGATAGAGTCGCAATTATGATGCCTAATTTAATTCAATATCCAGTAGTATTATTGGGTGTAATTCGCGCGGGCATGGTGGTGGTTAACATTAATCCACTTTATACATCACCTGAATTAAAGCACCAACTTCTAGATTCTGGTGCAAAAGCTATTTTTATTGTCTCTAATTTTGCGATAACGCTTGAAGCTGTTATTTCACAAACAAGGATAAAGCATGTTGTTTTAACACGGATTGGTGATGAGTTTACTGTTATAAAACGTGACATCGTTAATTTTGTTATCAAATATGTCAAAAGAATGGTGCCAAAATATAAACTACCAAATGCGGTTTCGTATCGAAAGGCATTAAAAATAGGTCGTAAAGGGCAGTTTATTCGTCCTCAAATCGGTTTAAATGATATCGTATTTATTCAATATACAGGTGGCACAACAGGTGTTTCAAAAGGGGCTTGTTTAACAAATAAAAATATGCTGTCGAGTTTAATGCAGGGGATTTCGGCATTTTCCTCGCAAATTATCTCAGGCAAAGAAAAGATAGTGACGGCATTGCCTCTCTACCATATCTTTGCATTGACATTGAATTTTCTCTTGTTCTTTGTAAAGGGTGCTAAAAATATATTGATCACAAATCCCAAAGATATGGGTGTTTTTTTGGACACGCTTCGTAAAAATGAGTTTACTTATTTCTCTGGACTTAATACTTTATTTGTTGGCATGATGGGCCATCATAAGTTTAGTAAAATTGATTTTACATCATTGAAATTTACAATAGCGGGCGGCATGGCTACTTCTAGATCCGTCGCGGATGACTGGTTTGATAAAACGGGTTGTATCATTTTAGAAGGTTATGGGCTTACTGAGTGTTGTCCTATCGTATCAATGAATTCTTATGATACTTTATGCTTTACTGGCTCGATTGGTCTTCCATTGCCAAGCACTGATATACGACTAAAAGATGATGATGGCGTTATTGTTTGTGATGTTGAAATGCTTGGTGAAATAGAAATTTTTGGTCCGCAAGTGATGCTTAATTATTGGAACAATGAAGAAGAAACAAAAAATATAATGACGGAAGATGGCTGGCTTAAAACTGGTGATATCGGGAAGTTTGATGCGGCAGGGTTACTTTATATTGTTGATCGTAAAAAAGATATGATCTTAATTTCTGGCTTTAATGTTTATCCAATCGAAGTTGAAGAGGCTCTGTCTAAATTGAAAGGAATATTAGAATGTGCTGTTATTGGTATTCATAATGATGTAACCGGAGGGGCGGTAAAAGCCTTTATTGTTTTAGATGATCATACTTTGACAATGGATAAAATAATGGTGC
Source organism: Psychromonas sp. (assembly GCA_023145575.1). Taxonomy (GTDB): domain Bacteria; phylum Pseudomonadota; class Gammaproteobacteria; order Enterobacterales; family Psychromonadaceae; genus Psychromonas. Next base: position 8,107 of record JAGLDN010000146.1, on the reverse strand, counting down.
ACTGTAAAAAATATTTAACTTTATATAAATGTCCTCATTCTATTGAATTCGTCACTGAATTACCAAAAAACAATGTAGGTAAAGTACTCAAACGTTTGCTTAGAGACAGGTGATGTTTTAAAGCAAGAGAAAGATAAAGCCTTAAATCGATTGTTTCGTATCTTGCGGTTTTACCTGTTTAATATACTTTTATATATCTCCATGCCTTTATCAATTGAAATTAATACCTGATAACCCAGATCATTTTTTGCGGCATTAATATTAAAGTAGTGGCTCGTTGATAATTGGCGTGCGACAAAACGCGTTAGAATAGGCTCCTCTTTTTTATTTAATAATAAATAGAGTTTTTCTAATATAAAACCAATAAAGTACGCAAGCTCCTTTGAAATACGTTTTTTAACGGGAGGAAGTGATCCACATTTCAAGAGTTTATTGATCATATCGAGCATAGTAATTGGCTGATCGTTGCTTAAAAAGTAGGCCTTCCCTGCACAATTTGAGTTTTCATTTGTTAACTCAAGTGCAGCTAGTAGATGCGCATAAACTGCGTTATCAATATAGGTAGTATCAACTAGCTTATCTTTTTTGCCTACAAGTTTCAGCTTACCAGCCCTTGCACGCTCAAAAATACGCGGTGCAAAATGTGGATCACCGGGACCCCATATTAGGTGAGGCCGTATGGCCGTTGTTTTTAAATGCTTATTATTGCTTTTTAAAATGTTTTGTTCAGCGATTGACTTTGATTGGGCATAAAAATTTAAAAACGACGTAGCATATGGTGTAGATTCATCGATTCCATTCTCGTCATGCCCTGTATAAGTGACACTCGGGGTGCTGGTATAAACAAGGTATTTAATGCGGTGTTTTTTGCACGCTTGAATAACGTTATTTGTTCCGTTCACATTTGTATCAAAATAGATTTCTTTACTCCCCCACATCCCAGCTTTAGATGCGACATGGAAAACTAAATCACAACCTGCTAATGCATTACAAACAGCGGCCAGATCGTTCAGATTGCCTTTTATTAATGAGACACCTATTGCATTAAGTGCGGGATGATCACCGCGTGAAAAACCAACGACGTCAATATCAATAAGCCGCAATATACGACATATTGCACTGCCCAAAAACCCACCTGCACCAGTGACCAATATTCGATATTTTTTTTGTGAAAGTATCGTGAGTGTGTTTTGTAATTCACAATGGAGCGATTTAAAAGAGTCTGAATTACTCATTGTTTTTCAATTTCTTTCATCGCCCATCGCGCTAATTTTTCTCTGAATATTTTAGCATTATGACGAATATCCATTGGAAAGCTTTTATGGATCAAAAAATTATTGATGTCTTGTGTTTGTTTGTTATTTTTTGCAATAAGGCGAAGGTCGTAAATTAATTTAGATTTGCTGATCTTGCTAGTTGTTGATTTCTCAATGCAAATAAAGGGCTGTGTATTATTTTTTCGTTGAATGCCGACTAATGCACTACGTTTGACATTCGGGTGAGTATTGAAGATCCGCTCAACGGGAATACTATAGTAAGTTTTATTGTTCGTTATTACGCGGTGTTGTTTTCGACCACACAACCACAGTCGATTTAATTTATCGATATAACCTATATCGCCCATGCGATGATATGAGCTGTCGCCATCGTTTATTTTTGATGCTTTTGTTGCTTGCTCATTGTGATAATATTGCTGTAAAACCTGATCTCCTTTAACAATAATTTCGCCAATATCATATTTATCGAGTAGTTGGCATTCATCTATGTTTGCAAATACATCATCAGTGATAGGAATAATTTTGATGAGTGTATTTTGAACAGCTTTGCCGACACAGATCCCGCCGCCAACATTAGTCACATCTTCGGTTTTAAGGAGTTCTGAACTGTGTATTGCACTTATTGGTAGAGATTCTGTTGCGCCATAAGAATTTATGAGTTTTGAATTTTTATTTAATAATTTCACGAAGCATTTAATTGCCGTAATGGTGGCAGGGGCGCCAGCAGTAATAACACGTTTGATGCTTGCTAGTTTGATGCCTTGTTTTTCTCCTGCATCCCCTAATATGTCGATTAAAGCCGGATTTGCAAAGAGGTTAGTGCATTGATATTTGTCAATTGCGGCAAATAAAAAATTAGGATCGGCAGTGATAGGTTTACTTGCATTCATGTCTGGAACTATTGATGCCATGCCTAATGCGGGGCCAAATAGAGAAAAGAGCGGGAAGGTGGCTAAATCTCTTTCTCCATGATGAATGTGAAATTCATTTTTTAAGAGTTCAATTTGTGTTTCAAACATTTGATGGGTATAAACAACACCTTTCGGCGATCCTGTACTGCCACTTGTGAATAAAATAGCGGCTATTTGTTGCGGATCAAGTAGTTTCATTGGAAAAGTGCCACTCAATGGGTGTTTTTTTATGATAGCCTTGAGGGTAATGGTACCGAATAGTCCTGTTTTTTCAACACTAATATTATGCTTAATTGATGATTTCCCCCAACCCAGAAGCCATCGAGCAATGTGCGACTTTCCAGTGCCGATAAAAACATCAGGCTCTGACTCTATAAAGCATTGTTTTAGGTTTTTTGTGCCCATTCCTGGGTCGACAAGGATCGGAATAATGCCTGCTTTAAATAAAGCATAAGAGACGATAAAAAAATTAATACTTGGATTAACCATTAATACCGCTTTATCGCCATATTTAAGGCCAAACTTAATCAATGCGCAGGCAGCTTGATCACTTGCTTGGTGTAATTTTTCAAATGTCAATTCTTGATAAGAAAATCTCCTAAAACCTTTTTTTTGAATGGCAATCGCAAGTTTATTTGGAAAGATATCTGCGGAATTTTTAAGGTGTAGGCATAAGTTGAGTCGAGCATTCAAGTTCTTCATATAGGGTTTTCAATCAAAAAATTTTTTATTAGCGGGATGACCTTTTCACGGGCATCTTCGAGAATATAATGCCCGCAATCGTCAAATTCATGGATTTGAGCATGAGGCATTTTACATTTCCATATAGCTAGAAAATGCTCATCAAACACAAAGTCTAATAAACCCCAGCATATAAGTGTAGGGACATGTTGTAAATGGTTTAAGTTTTTGCTGATATCACTTACAAGTTGATAATTCCGATCGCCTTCATGAAGGGGAATATCTTGGATAAACCGATGTATCGCAATGCGATTATTCCAATTATTATATGGTTTCAGATACGCTTTTCTAATATTTTTTGTCATTGCTTTTTGTTTGACACCAATAAAAGAGGCTATAAATGAAAAAGCATTTAATCCCCTAACAAGTGTGCTACCTATTATAGTATTTTGGCATATTTTCAATGCCCATGGAAAGGGTTTCTCCTCTGGTAAATGAAAAGCACTTGTATTTAAAATAATTAACCTTTTAATCCTGTCTGGGTAGCGTGCGGCATAGCCTAATCCAATCATTCCGCCCCAATCATGTACTACAAGGGTGATGTTATCATTTATGTTTAAATGGGCAAGGAGTGATTCTAAATCATCAATCCGACTTTTTAAGGTATAGTCATAATGTATATCGTCAGGTTTATTAGAAAAACCACAACCAATATGATCAGGGACGATACATTGATAATTATCTTTTAACGTTGCAATAAGATGGCGATAATAGAATGACCAGCTTGGATTGCCATGGAGCATAACAATCGGTTCGCCTTGTCCTTCATTTACATAATGGAACTGCAGATTATTGCATTGCATAAAATTGCGTTTAAAAGGAAATAATTCATTTAATGTCTTGTTCACCATTCAACACCAAGCATCATACAATTAAGTCCACTACCAATGCCTAATAAACCGACTTTTTCACCTTGGTTCAAGAAACCCTTATCATGAGCAATTGCCACTGTGGCAGGTAACGACACTGTCCCCATGTTGCCTAAATATTTATAAGTTGGAAAGTCTTTTTTAGGGGAAATATTAAGGTCGTTTAGCACTTGCTTTTGATTTGCAGAGCCAACTTGATGGCATATTACTTTATCAACTTGATCTGTTGTCCAATGGTTCTGGGCTAGAAATAATGCCCACGTTTTTTTTGCTAATTCACTACCATATTTTAGCATGGCAACTGCATTTGTTCGCATAAATTCTTGCTGTAATTGGTGCCCAACTTCTTGCAATCCCCATTTACAAAGATCATTATGCTCAGTTGCAGAAAGGAGACTAGCGCCGATGAGTTTATGTTTTCTATCAGTTGCAAGATCTAAATCTCCATTTGTTAACAGTATCGCAACGGCGCCTGATCCTCCTGTTAATGTCGCAACTGATTGAGCAAAGTTTGTGATTGTTGGGTTTTTTAGCATATTTTCGATGCTAATGTTTACAATATTTCTTGCAGATTCACAAGATACAACAAGACCCGCTTTGATTTGTCCAAGCTCTATTCGATTTGCAATATCTAAAATACCACAAAGTGCACCTAAACATGCATTACTTAGATCATAAATTGCGGCATGAGCTTTTATACCAAGTTTTGCGGCAATACGACATGCGGTCGCTGGCTCATGTTGATCTCGACAAACACCCGTGTAAATAACAGCACCAATATCATTAATATCAATACCGGTTTCAATTAAACTTTTTTTTGCAGCTGTTATTGCACCATCTGATACTCGGTGATGCAGTGGCCACCATCGCCTATCCTCAATACCGGTTAAACTGGCGAGTTGTCCTATTGGAATGTGTAATTTTTGATATAAAGGTGCTAGCCGAAGTTCAAGTTCGCGACTTGATATAATTTCAGGAGGTAGTTCATATGCGAAACTATTAATATAAACATGTGAATATTTCATTAAACCGTTCTATTTTGTAGGTTGTCAGTATTTAGACAGCATTATTGAATAAGTGAGTAGGACGCTATTTTATATGTTTACATGTTACATTAAATAACGGCACAATTTTACTGGTCAAAATAAATAAATTTCACGTTTAATGCGCTTATTTGACCTGCTTAATGCATGTTAACCAATTAATTTAATTATGATAACTTTAAATTAATTGTTGACTAATATGAATAGATCCTTAAAAAAAAATAATACCAATGCCAATAAATAGTGATTAATTTTACTGAGTAAAATTAATCACTTGACCATTGATAACTTTTTAAAGAGAATCGCCATTTCAAGCAATTTCTTCTTCAAATAGATTTATTTTTATTGCGTAATATTTGCTCACTACTTAATGCAATGAGAATAAGCACACACAATAGCGTAAAATGAAGTTTTTTAAAAGTGTATTTGTATATCAGGCATTATAAATGTGAAATTGAGATATAAATTATAACGTTTCAATATGCTAATGGCTTACTTTTAAGCAAGTAGTTGATCCATTGCCGATTTACTTGAAGTGAACTTAAGATAGATGATGATAGAGGTAATGGCTCATGTAGGATTTGACTTACCAATGTCTCAGCTAGCAATGGTGCACTACATAGACCTCTAGAGCCAAGGCCCGTTAAAATAAACATGTTTTTGTGAAATGGTGCATCTTGTTGTGGAAAGTGTTTATCTGCGTGTTGATATTGTATTTTTGTTCTTTGATAATCAGCAAGCTCGCCCATGTAAGGAAAATGATCGCGAGTTGTGCAACGAATTCCAATATTAGCGAAATTGTGATCACAATTAATTGCCTTAGCCCATCTTTTATTTGTAATACATTTATTAAGTTTTTCTTTATTAAGTTTTTGATCTGTTATTTTGAATACGCTGTTTAATTGATGGCGTTCAAATGTGGCGCCCATACAATGTATATTATGGCGCTGTGGCGTTAAATAACCTTCATGACAAAGAGGCACTTTTAATTGATTTAATTGTGAATTAGGAGTGCTTTGAATATGAGTCACTTGGCCTCTTGCTGCAGAAAGAGGAATAGCTTCGCAGTCTTTAAACGTGAGCGTTTCCATTGCGGTTGCTAGGATAACTATCGGACTCTTATAACGTTCATTTTCACAGTGGAGTTCCCAGCAATCATCAATGGCTTTAAAATTATCAATTTTTGTATTTAGTTTTATTGTTACCGATCCTATTTCTTTTGCTTTATCAAAAATGGCATTAACCATTTGAATGGGATTCACCCAACCAGAAGATGGGTAAAATAAAGCCTCTAAATCGACATCTAGACCAGCAATTATATTAGTTTTTCTTGCACTTGTCTTTTGTACTAACGCTTTAGAGAAATGTGATTTGTGTATTTTATCTAATTTTTTTGAGGATGCTAAATCATAATAAAGTTGAAGTAATCCTGATAAATCATAATCAAAAGGGTGTGTCTTATTTGTTATGTCAATTAAATTATGAGAATATAGAAATGCATTTGCAAAAAATTGGCTGAGACTATTGTGACTGTTATTTATTAGGGGATACAGGGTAGCTTGTTTAATACCAGATGCACCTCTAGCAATCTTTTCATCTTTACAATATACGTTCACGCAAAAACCGCGCTTTACCAATGCGAGTGTTAAGCAAGCAGCACTGATCCCACCGCCTATTATGGCAATTTCATTACTTTTATAGGTTGCACTATTTCTAACGTTGTGTTTTAAGGGCGTAGAATTGATTTTATGTGCAATGATTCCCGTAAGCATTTCTCTTTTTTTCCCAAACCCTTTACGTTTTTTAATCGTTATACCTGCATTTTGCAAACCTTTCTTTATCATATTTGCTACACTAAATGTTGCAATAGTTGCTCCTTGTTTAGAGCAACTCCCCATTAAATTAAATAAAGGTTGTTGCCACATGTCAGGATTTTTATATGGCGTGAAACCATCTAAATACCAAGCATCAAACAAGCCATCTTTATACACATGTAAGTTTTGTAATGAATGATATGCATCACCAAACCACAAATCGAGGGTGATGTTAAAGGCATCAAAATGGATGCGATGACAGCCAACTAAATTGATGGGGTATTGCGCTATTAATATTTTTAAAAAAGGCAAAAGGCTAGGCCATTGATTGATGGCGAGAATTATATCATTTTTTGTTAAAGGATATTTCTCAAAACTGGTAAAAAATAAATGTTCTAAAATCGGGTTGTTCTGTTGTTGTAAATGTTGACTAAATGCATCGCAAGTAACTAAAAAATTAAGCCCCGTGCCAAATCCAGTTTCGGCTATAGAAAAAATCCGTGTCGGATGATCATGCCATCGTTGATATAAATTATTTCCCTCAATAAAGGTATAAACGGATTCATTTTTACCTTTATTAGTATTGAAATAAACATCATCAAATTGAGAAGAATAAGGTACTTTATCTTCAACCCACTTGATGTTTGCAAACTCAACTGGGTGTTCATTTAGTTCAGTCAAGATCATTCCTTTTAACTTTATGCATGTTAATTCTAGGTGATACATCAGTTGCGTACTCGCAAATCAGAATAAGGCGCAACATAAGGTGATAATTACGGATTATAAAGTAGATCTCCTCGTTTACCATCGAGTTATTTCAATTTAAAAAATTCTTCAGCTTGAAAAAATAGACTAAACAGATCAAACTTATGCGACAAATTAATTTTTTTCCTTTCTAACGATGATTTGCATGTATTTCATTCACAACAAGCTATCATCAAGGCGAAATCATGAAATGTCTCGCCCTATGAGGACTTTCTCAATGTATTCTACATTTCGATTGGCCTTTTTTAATTTTATTCGCATATTGGCTTTAAATGTTTTTTCATTTGTTAGTAAATTCATAGCAGTATGCCATACCATTGCCATATTTTCTGCTGAGTTTTCTGTTTTAAACCTAGAGAAGTCTTCATTGAAAGCTGTATCTAGTTTCCAATCAAGTTGAATTTCAATTGCCCAGTGTGTTCGAGCTGCATGAGCAAACTCTTCTTCATTAACTTTGCAGAACTAATATAAAAACGCATTGAGTGCTTTGCTATTTTACCTTTTCTGCTGTAAAAGAAACAACATATCTAATTGTTTTTATTTCAGCATACTCAAAAGAAATATCACCTAGTTCAGCCAACTCATGTTTATACCCATGTGACGTAAAAGTGCAATTTCAGCAAGGGAAAGAGTACCACGGTGCTAGTCATAAAATTGCCCTCTCGGTGATTAACTGCGTTAATCACC
>JAGLDN010000145.1 GCA_023145575.1 Psychromonas sp. | reverse complement strand
AAGTAGTTATTCTACATAGATATTTTATAACAACGCAGGTTGTTACTAGTTGCCTTTCCCTGCAGGGCACAAGCTCGAAAACAAAGGCTGCGTTACAATAATCGAAAAGTAAATAACATTACCTAATATTGTGCCTTGTTCTGATTATCGAGTTTGAGCCTGGCGCAGCATTTTTGCGTCAAATAGGTATAACTAAATGATGTATTGTTTCTTCTCTTTTATGGCCCTTATTCCTTTGAGAAAATACCTTTTCTGTTGCTGTATTTAAGGTTTTTACATTGAATATCTCATTAAGTTTATTGGATAATCTTGGCTGATTTTCTTTTACTGCGAGAAGGTAATCTCCGCCTTTATCTACAATGTTTTTTGCAATCTTTGTTTGGCTGCCCATTGCATCATGTTTATTAGTGTTTTTTGAATAATGTTCAAGTAAAACATTCAAATAAAGCTGTTTGTTTATTAAGCTTTTCGTGATTTAGCCCTGTATCAAGGGGGCTTTCAAAGTGAATTGGGCACTAAAAATGTTGTGTCGGATCCGTGGTTATTTGTCCTCTTTTATAAAGCAAGGAATAACTTCAAGCGATGCGATGGTACTATTATTTATTCAAAAGTGAGTTTCTTGATTTTGTAAATGATCAGGAAATCCATTTGTAATACGTTAAGTTGTTACAAATATTTTCTCATTTAAAGCCACAGCAAATGAGTAGCGTAGTGAATAGTTGAAATGTCATCAAACTGCGCCTTGCCTTAGTGCGCATGCTAACAACTAAATTGATTGGTACGGTTATATAATAAAAGATGAGGAGTCATTTGCTCCTCATCTTTAACGGGGTTACATAGTATGGTTCATACCCTCGTTAGGGCTTGCCTATTAATTTAACAGCATCAATCTGATTATAATCTAGTGCGCTATCACCAATAGTTATTCTGATTTGATTTGAATAATAATCAAGTGGTGCATCGAGTGTGATCTTTGCATCAGATACTTTTCTGGGCTGCACCCCTGACATAGAGCCACCAATTTCATTAGCGCCATTTTTGCTATAGACGGTTACAAAAATACTATCCTTCATAACTTCTACCTTACTAATGGTGCCTGGATTAAATGTCTCCCTAACAATGATCGTGGAGATCTTTACTGGGGTAGCATAGGTTAGCGTTAATGTGTTTAATTTAGCCCAATCCTGATTAGCTTCTGCCCAAACACCACTGCTTCCAATTTGAACATCTCCAACCTTAGGCGTAGAATCAGGTACACCCGAAGCTTGATGCGCATCATGAGCCGGATGTCCATACCCATACTCACTGCTGGCAGTGGCTGTTGACGCCCATTGTGTCAAATTTTTGCTTAATGTGTTGGTATTGGTATCAAGCGTCATCGGTCGATTATCCGCATCAATATTTCCGCCTCTATCACCAAAAGAGAGTTTATCACCTGAAACTTGATAAATATCAAGCAATGATCCCCCAAAACCAAATAGTTTGTCACGGATATATTCAGTCGTCAGATCTCTAGGCTGATTTAATACCCAGTTTGTAGTGTCCACACCAAAATGACCGTTATAAGTATTTTGAAGGGCATCTTGTGTTGCAGTATAAATAGTAGTAAGAAGTGACGCAGATAATATAGACACAACTGCTTTATTTACAGTCATATCTATTTTATTCTGCTCATCTTGCGAGCCTTTATTTATAACTTCTTTAAACACTATGTCACTGGTAATTTGTATTTTATATTCTGCTGTAGCACATACGCCTTTATCTTCGGCTCTTATAGAATAGTAGGTCAACACATAATCTAGCTTGTTGCCTGTATAGGTATATTTTTTCGTAAATTTGAACATACCCGATGGATCTGTTTTACAATTTTGCATCCAAACACCTTGAATATCTGATCTAACATTTGCAGATGTTGGCGTCACAACTGTAGGTGTAGGTGATTTATTTTCTTGTTTGTCACCACCACAGCCAGCTATAATAAAAGCACTGGTAAAAAGTAGGATTGTTAATAGCTTTTTGTGTGGGTTCATGTTGCTCTCCTTGACATTAATGTTTTTTATAAAATAGGTTAAGTTATTGTCTTTAAAATAAATTAACCCATGATAGAAGATTAGTCTATATCATCAGAAAAACAAGTCGGAATAATTGAGTTGAATTATTTATAGTAATTGTGTGTCTATAGCATGCTAACCTGTTGTCTAGCATGAGCTATTATGACGAGGCATATCTCATTGATTCTGTAGAGCATTTCTCTAAGGATTCCAAATCAAGCTGGTGGCTGTTTAATAATAATGTTTGAAGTTGCCTCAATTGATGATAATAACCAACAAAATAGAAGCTAACCACCACATAGCACGCAGAGAATAACCCACGCTAATATTTAATAGATAAAAGTCATCAAACAGTTAATGCTCAACAGAATGAGATCGCAATATACCCGTTACCAATCAAGGTGCAAAATCCAGTAAGTGTGGAGGCGAGTGCTCCAAGCGGAAGGGTAAAGATCTAACTTGTTAAAAGAAGTTTTTTGACTGATGGTTAGATGCTTTCATTTAACCATAGTCAATAAAGCTTAACGTGATTTTCTTACTCACTGAAAACATTGAAGATGTTATACTCAACACGTGCTCGTTGTGGCGACAGTTCGCATATTAGTAAAGTTTAATTGAGTTTTTGAATTTAAACTCCAGCAATTAATTAACATAGTTAATTAATGAGAGGGTAGTTTGGTGGTATTGATAAGGGATAATCATTAACGTTTAAATATCTTTTCATTTAAACTCACGACAAATGTTGCGTAGCTAATCGTTGATAGAACATAAAAATGCGCATTGCTTCAGCGCCGGTGCTGACAACTAAATTGATTGGTACGGGTATATGATAAAATATAAGGAGCCATTCGCTCCTCATATTTAACGGGTTTACACAGTTAAGATCACAGCCTCGTTATGGTTTGCCAACCAATTTAACAGCATCAATATGATTATAAACTTTTTTGTGATTACCATTAGTTATTCTGATTTTATTTGAATAATAATCAAGTGGTGGATTGAGTGTGATCCTTGCATCAGATATTTTTTGGGGCTGCACACCTGACATAGAGCCTCCAATTTCATTACCCCCATTTTTGCTATAGACGGTAAAAAAACTATCATTTTTCTTCACTTCTACCTTGCTAATGGTACCTGGATTAAGTGTCTCTCTAACAATAATCAAAGAGATCTTTACTGGGACAGCATAGGTTAGAGTTAATGTGTTTAATTGTGCCCAATGCGTATAATGTTCTGACCATGTCTGCATTTTTCTGATTTCACCAGATCCAACAGATTTACCAGTATCAGGTAAACCAGAAGCTTGATGCGCTGCAAATGCCGTAGTTGTAAACTGACTGCTGGCAGTGGCCGTTGCCGCCCATTGTTGCAAATTTCTGCTTAATGCATTGGTAGAAAGCGTCATAGGTCGATTATCTGAATCCAGATTTCCATTTTTATCACCAAAATAGAGTTTATCACCTGAAACATGATAAATATCTAGCTCTGGTACCCCCAAACCAAATATTTTGTCACGGATATATTCAATCGTCAGATCTCTAGGCTGATCTATTACCCAGTGTATAATGTTCAGACCAAAATTATCATTATAAGTATTTTTACGGACATATTGTGTTGCAGTATTAATAGTAGTAACAAGCGCCGGAGATAATATAGTCACAACTGCTTTATTTGCAGTCATATCTATTTTAGTCTGCTCATTTTCCGATCCTTTATTTATAACTTCATTAAACACGATGTCACTGGTAATTTCTATTTTATATTCTTCTGTAGCACATACACCTTTATCCTCTGCTCTTATAGAATAGTAGGTCAACACATAATCGAGTTTGTTGGTGGTATAAATAAACTTTTTCGTAAATTTAAACAAACCCGATGGATCTGTTTTGCAATTTTGCATCCAAACACCTTTAATATTTTGGGGAGTAAGTAAGAGTGGAACCACTGCTCCGGAAGCACTACCTCCGGAAGCACTACCTCCGGAAGCACTACCTCCGGAATCACTAGTTACTGAGGGTGGATTTTTCTGCTTATTCTCACCACAGCCAGCTATAATAAAAGAACTGGTAAAAAGTAGGATCGTTATTAGATTGTTGTGACGTTTCATGTGGCTTTCCTTGACATTAATTTTTTTGATAAAATAGGTTAAATTATTGCCTAAAATATAAGTAAACTTATAATATAATATTAGTCTAGAACATCAGAAAAACAAGTTGAAATAAATCATTTTAATCATTTATAGTAATTGTGCTTTTATAGCATGGCAACCTATTGTCTAGCATGAGCTATTATGACGAGTCATATCTCATTGACTCTGTATACAATTTCTCCACGGATTCCAAATCAAGCTGGTTGCTGTCTAATAATAATGTTTGAAGTTACCTAAGTTGATGAAAATAACTTATGTTACGCAGTAAGCTAAAATTTT
>JAGLDN010000144.1 GCA_023145575.1 Psychromonas sp. | reverse complement strand
ATACCCATGTGACGTATAAGTGCAAATTCAGCAAGGCAAATAGTACCAAGGTTCTAGGCATAAAATTGCCCTCTCGATGATTAACTTCATTATCCACCAAAGGTCGAATTAAAATAAAGACTTTAATTTCTAAGTAGTTATTCTACATATAGATTTTATAACAACGCAGGTTGTTACTCGTTGTCTTGCCCTGCGGGGCACAAGCTCGAAAACCAAGACTGCCTTAAAATAATCGAAAAGTGAATAACAATTACATAATATTGTGCCTTGTTTTGATTATCGAGCTTGTGCTTGACAAAGCATTTTTACGTCACATGGGTATAAACTCTATCTTCAAGCAAAATAACTTTTAGCTTCGCCCATAGTTCATCAATGAGCATTAATCGGGGCATTGTGATCTCGTTGTATTTGTTTTTCGTGAAGTGAATTATACGAGATTACCTGTCACTCCCGCCAACAAAATATTTCTGTGACTAAAATATAAACAAAAATCAACAGCCCTAGGATAGCGGACCCTTCGTTTGTGAGTCTATTCACATTTAAATAATATTTGTATATATCTAGCAATGAAATATTGAATTTTTTTGTATAAAACTCTATTATTTTAAAAAAAAACAAAACAAACTTAATATCAAACCATTCTAATTTATAAAAAATAAGTAGCTATGAAAATTAAAAATTTTGCAAAAATAACCACACTTTTTTTGATCTCGTTAATGCTTGTTGCCTGTAGTGCCAAGAGCAACACTGCATTGTCTGAACCAACTCCTGCTACAGTACTGGAAGGTACTTGGACATATGATTGTGCAGATGATCCCGATAGCGATGGATCTTTACAAATAAGTAAGACTTACGCTGATAACAACGTCGTAGTGAGTACTACATCGTATTTCCGTCCTGATTGTGAAGCGCCAATAATGAATACAAAAATAACTAGCAACTTTACAATTGGCGAAATTGTAAATAAAGGGTCGAAAGATGAATATACCAAAATAGATAGAACTTCAGATAAAGCGGTAGTGACTATTCTCGATCAATCAACTATCAACGAAGCGAATTATGGAGCAGGCGGGCTTGGCGACTTTGGATTTGATATTACAGACTGGGGCTTAAATCAGCCTAGAGATGTTACTAATAATAAGCTAGCAATAAAATACTATCATCTTGGTAACACTTACCATAATATTTTCAAAATTGATTCTAATAAGCTCTTTGGTGGTGATCAAGGTGGTCCTAAGGATGCAGATGGTCGACCTACCGTGCTTGATATGAAAGTTTGGGGTATACGTTAGTCACCAGCTATAGACAAAGTATGAAAAAGGGGGGTGCGCTCCCCTTTTTTTAGATCTAGCAACCCATTTAAAACTGAAATCTTTACCCCCATACTCGAAAGTTTATCAACAAACTCTATACGCCCACAGGGCAAGCCCTCCGGTGAATTGTATTTATTAAAATATGATTATTTTGGTTTGATCATTCAACGTATCACTGATGGGTTGACTGATCCTTTGAAAAATAGGGAGAGTTCACCCTTAGACAAAAGGGGCCTTGCAACGCTTGAGGTTACTCATTGTTTGCAACACGAAGATAAGTAACCACGTATTCTGCTAAATATTTTTGCACCGACTTCACATTGAAAACAACAAGATATTTTTAATGTACTTTGCTCACGAGAATGTCCAGCTCACCAAGGTTATTGGTAAATGATAACTTCTCTTAAATAAAACGTAGCACATCATCTTAGAATAAATGAGCCGTTTCAGTAGGTTTCTGGCTTTACATCTTTTATGCTTCCTCTTTTATGTATCCTTTTAATTTGTGTTGGGGCGGGGTATTCCCGTTTTTTTATATTTCACGATAGATTTACTTGGATTTCTTCGACTGAGTTTTATCCTATCAGTCATTAAAGGATTTCACATTTGCGTTGGTACCAATTAATAAATAATCTCTTTAGTCTACATTTGAGTATCTTGCTCCCATGCTCGTGTTAAGTCCCGCAAGTGATGAACGTCACAAATTGAGCGCCCACAGTCCGCATATACTCATGTGCTTATAAAGATGCTTTGTCATGCTTTAGCTCGGATACTCGAACAAGGCATAACAACAAATTTATCGCTAAATGATTTACTCCGTTAATAATTTAGCGATAAATGAAATACAAGTATTTCATATATTATAGTTATTATCTTTTCGATTGGCCTGCGCAAGGCTGTCTTCTTTTCATAAAAAAACTGAGCGAAAGCCATGTAGGCAAGGTAAGTTGCATCAATTTAGGTCGTTATATTTTACTGTTTAAAAACAAGTCGACTAAGCACGACTATTTAAGAATTAAAGTCTTTTTTAATTCTCCCTCTTGTTGATCCGCTTAGTTAATCGTCAAAAGGTAAATTTTATGCCTAGCATTTCAGCGCAATTTACCTTGCTGATTTTTACTATATATATTTCCACGCAGCCGCGTGGTAATGAGTGACATAAATAAACATGTTAGAACTTATAGGTTGCGCCAAGATTAAAGCGGTGCAAATGAAGATCATCTTCTTGACTGCCAAAAAACCCACAACTTAAATCTGTACAATTTGGTGCCATCTCCCCTGTAGTTCTATCGTTAATCCAGCTCGCCCTAAAAGCTAGTCCTTTAAGTGCTATTGGTGCATATTCAACCCCAAGGCCGATCCGCAAAGCCAACTTTGAATCTGAATCATTATTATAAATATTATAGTCAGTGTTTAAGTGAACAGAGCTAATTCCGGTAATAGCAAATGGGCGCCAACCATTGTGGAAGGTATAGCCTACATTTGCTTGTACAGCATAAATCTTTGGTGTAGCCTTTACTTGTCTGACTTCGGGATCGGCTGTATTATATTCTAATCCTTTAAAAGTTAGGCCATTAAGATAATGATCATAAGCTAGTTCAACAGCAATGATCCGATTAAATTGATAACCACCCAATAATTGCAATGATTGGGCAGATGACGAGGCATCTTTAGGTTTGACACCCGATGTACCCAAATCTCCACCTCTTTCAATATAAAGTTTGCTCGTACCTATTGTGCCGCCAGCATAGAAGCCTGATACTTTTTGCACTTGTGTCTTTATTTCTGACACTTTGTCAACCGTTGCTTGTGACGCGTTGGTACTCGTTGCACTGTACACAAAAGAAGATGTAACACCTATTGAAAGTACACATAGCGTGCGGGATAATTTATTCATGTTTGCATTCCTTGATTTAATAGACTTCGAATGATAATTCATTGGAGCCAAAAACACTTGCATAATAACATATAAAATACAAAATTTTGTGAAGGTTTTTTTCAGCTAGATTTGAATTGGCATGGGTATATGCTTTAGCAAATGACCGTTATTAATGTTCGCATAGAAACATATTGAAAATAGTACACTTAGTTATCGCGTACAGCAATGAGGTGCTTTATCCCCTAGATTAATTGAAAAACGTGCATGCAAACGTGCTTAGAAAATAATAAAAAGTGGCCAGTGCAATGTGCGCAGCCAGCGAGCGATTTAATTCCCGCGATGATCCGTCGGCATATGGGTAGTTTAAGTAAATTAGCCGTGCAAATAGCGCTAACATTATGTAATGATCAGCCGATTTATTATATTATTTTTGCCAGTAGACATGGGGAATTAACCAGTAAAACATGATTATTAGAAGATATAATGCAAGGCAAAGAAGTTTCCCCAATCGCTTTCTCACAATCAGTACATAATACGGCATCTGGGTTATTTACCATAATAAATCAAAGCGCAATACCTGTTTGTTCATTCGGATCAGGGCATCACTTTTTGCCTAGTGCGCTGATTGAGGCAAGCGGTTATTTAGAACTGAATATCGACCACAAAGTGTTAATTGTTGATTTTAATGAGCCTTTGCCTGTGTTTTATCAAGCGTATGAAGATCAAGATTATTTAGGATTTGCTGTAGCATTAATTATAGAGTCTGGAGATGAATATCAACTTTAATGGCAACACCATCAATCAGAATGTCTGCTGTAATCACCGATTGATTTGGAGTTTTTAAGCTTATTACTCACAGACCAAAAATCCTTAACGCTTGAAAGTGACAATAAATCATGGTATTGGAATAACAAATAAAATGGCGATGACATTTTCACAAAAACTCAATAAATATTGGCGCGTGTTAGCAACGGGCATAAACTTTGTTTTTTTCGGTATTGGAAGCTTGGTACTTACGCCTATTATCTCCCCTGTATTAACCCTGACTATTAAAGATATAGCAAGGCGTTAAGAAAAAGCTCAGAAAATCATTCAACGAGTATTCGACTTATTTTGCGTTTTATGGGCGAGATAGATTATAGTTTTGAGGGTGAAAAAATATTACAAGCAGATAAAAACTGTTTGATCATTGCCAATCATCCAAGTTTGATTGATCATGTGCTTATATACCCGTGTGACGTAAAAATGCTTTTCAGGCTCAAGATCGATAATCAGAACAAGGCACAATATTAGGTAGCTGTTATTTAATTTTATTTTTCATCAACTTGAATTTGACCAAAGCACATTTTGTTTACAACCGACCAAGCATTAACAAGCCAAATTTAGTTATCACCACTTGATTTATTGAATGTTCTTCATAACACTTTTCCATCAACAGCAATCACACTTTCGGACTGTGTTGCTAATTGCTTTATTCACGTTCTAAAACACAGTGCGAAACTATTTTGATCAAGTCTATTGATGACATCATTAAATGTATCATGGCTTGGGATCCCATTTGCAAAGACTAGAAAGATTTCAAATCACTCTTTTTTAGCTTTAGCAAAAGAAGCTATTCTCGCATAATTATAGGCACCACAAATAACAGCAAAATTGCTATTATAATAATATTAATCAATGAATGGCGCTTATGGCGTTCAAGACGAGGATTTTCTAATGCTTCAAATGAATGTGACAACGTGGTGTTTCCATATTCTAACTCGCATAGCTTAGAACAGATCAAATTATCAGCTTGAGATCAATAATTTTATTAAAAAACCTGGTCACTTATAACCCGTTTTTCCTGTTAATTTTTGCTTTAATTTTGTGCTTTAATTTTGTTGCGCTTATTAAATCCGTATCAAAATAAATATTTCCGAATCCCTACTGTCATTTATTTTATTCAATTACAAGGCCTTTTTATAATACCTTCAAAAAATGAAGAGCACATCATTTTTGAAGGCTTTACTTAGCGTAAGGAGTTGATTTATATTAATTATAAATTCTATTTTAGGTTTAGATAAAAAAAAGGACGAAGATTTTGTATCGATAATTTCTATTAAAAAAAGAACAAAGCCTAATAGGCTATCCACGAAACATAGCTGACAAAATAATCCAAAAATTCAAAAATTCAAAAATTC
>JAGLDN010000143.1 GCA_023145575.1 Psychromonas sp. | reverse complement strand
AAAATTCAGTCCATTCATACATTTAATTATAAAGCAAACTATAATTTATATTATTACATACTGATCATATTGTTAAATATAATTTAATCATAAATTATATTAACGGTTTAGATCAAGAAAAACGAAGCTACTGCCGTTTGTTTTTACTGTTATTTAAATTTAGGATAAAATGATGTCAAATAAAATTAAAACGCAACCAGATATGTTTAGCTTTATGAGTCTACTCCCTGGCGATATGTTGTTTCATCATGCTCACAGCCATGTAGAGAAATGGCAAGAAAGTGCTTTTCATTGTTCCATAGTAGGTCCTATTGGTCATCGTAGTATTGTTGACTCAATGCCAGGGATTGGGGTTAGAATCAAATCGTACCATGATTTTCGCGATGCATGCGTTGTCTTTCGTGCGGGCCCCTCTCAGAGCGGTACTACTTGTGAGGTTGCACAGCATGCCGCCGAACAAGCACAACTACTGCTCGAATCAAATACTGGTTATGGTAACTTATTAGGACGAGCGTGTCTCAGTGCTGTTATACCCCATAACTTCAGTAGTACATCAAGAAAACGTCTGATGAAATATCACAACCGCGAAAATAAATCCCCTACTAATGTATTTTGTTCCGAATTGCTGATTCATTGTTATCAAATGGGGACGGTAGTAGTCGAAGGTGCTGATGACTTCAACATAAACTCTCATTTTATTAACCGCGATGCCAAACATACCACACCATGGGATTTAGAGGATTATTTAATAAGACACCCCAGTCAATGGAAAATGATCGGCAGACCGAAATAAGCAAGCACGGTAGGTTGGAATCAGGAACCAACTACAGCATTTATTTACAAAAACTCCTAACCAAAAAATCGACCGATTAAATAGCCTAATTTAAGGTGACAGTTTATAATTTAAACAATGGGATCCATAAAGGCCTTTTTGATGTTCTTTTCTTCGAAATATTGATGGCTTAAATTGTTTAATGTGTTTGCATTTTGAATGGAAACTCTATAATTGAGAGCCAATCATCAACTTTTCCGCCAGAAAGAATTTCAAAAGCACTCGTACCTTTATGATGACCAGAGCCTCCTCTTTTTTTAGGTTGTGCCAAGCAGAGAAGAGCTCTAAAAAAACCTTGTCTAACTGTTTTTCTACAGTAAGGAAAACTTCGTAATGTGGCATTGAAACCTTCAATAGCGATGGATCCTCGAAGCCTTCCCATGTTCAATCCCCCACTTTTTCTCTAAAATATCGAGGGATCCTTGAGATAACAATTATGTAGTTTATTATCATTTTTAGCATATATCGTTGCATTATAATTTTCTTATAACCACTTTCTTTCCTAGGCCCCCTTTCTGTTTCAATTATGTTTCACATAGATACAACCTCCTTTTCTGAGTGGGCTTGAGTCAAAACAATTAGGTTTTTATACAATGATTTTACAGCTAATGTCAGTCCTTTAATTCTCTTCTTATGTATATACCCATGTGACGTAAAAATGCTTTGTCAAGATCAAGCTCGATAAACAAAACAAGGCACAAGATTAGGTAATTGTTATTCACTTTTAGATTATTGTAACGCAGTCTTGGTTTTCTAGCTTGTGCCCCGCAAGGCAAGGCAACGAGTACCAACCTGCTTTATTATAAAATCTATATATAGAATAACTACTTAGAAATTAAAGTCTTTATTTTAATTCGACCTTTGGTGATTAACGTAGTTAATCATCGAGAGGGCAATTTTATGTCGAGTACTTGGCACTATTTTCTGATCTGACGTTGCATTTTTACGTCAC
>JAGLDN010000142.1 GCA_023145575.1 Psychromonas sp. | reverse complement strand
TGAAGCCTTACGCCTTGTGCCGGTCACAACTGCGTAGCATCAGTTAATTAAACGCTGTGATATGAAACAAATTAAAACGGCATTTTTTATTTATTTTTTAATTATGCAACGTTAAAAATGTTATTATCTTGTCATTGATCATTGATTATTTAGTAACAATCAATTCACTCTCCAGTTACTCTTCAAATTTGTTACGCATTCAAAAAAAGTGGACGTAATTGTTCAGAGCCAAGGCCATGATATCTAAAACTATGTGGCGTAAAGATAAAAATTCAAGAACTGCTAAACTGAAGAGATCATAGTAAAAAAAAGGAAACGATGAAAAAAAAATTTGAGTTGTCTTCACCATTTTCACCAGCAGGAGATCAACCAGCTGCCATAGCACAATTAGTTAATGGTATTGAATCAGGATTAGCCTATCAAACATTACTTGGTGTTACGGGATCAGGTAAGACATTTACGCTTGCAAAGTCCATTAGCGCATTAAATCGTCCTACCCTGATCCTTGCACCAAATAAAACGTTAGCAGCTCAACTCTACGGAGAAATGAAATCATTTTTTCCAAAGAATGCTGTTGAGTATTTTGTTTCTTATTATGATTATTATCAACCTGAAGCATATGTACCGAGCACAGACTCGTTTATAGAAAAAGATGCTGCAATAAATGCTCATATTGAACAAATGCGTTTATCAGCAACAAAAGCTTTATTAGAGCGTGAAGATGTCATTTTAGTAGCATCTGTTTCTGCTATTTATGGTTTGGGTGATCCTAGCGCTTATTTAGCGATGATGCTACATTTGAGTGTGGGGGAGTTTATTTCTAGTCGAGATATTTTAGCGCGTTTAGTAGACATACAGTATACACGTAATGAAACGCAGCTAAGCCGAGGTGCTTTTCGTGTGCGAGGAGAGGTGATTGATGTTTTTCCTGCAGATTCTGAAAAAGAAGCGATTCGCATTGAACTCTTTGATGATGAAATAGAAAATATTACTGTATTTGACCCATTGACAGGGCAGACGATTGATAAATTAGCCAGAACAACCATTTACCCTAAAACACATTATGTTACGCCAAGAGAGCAAATTTTAAGTGCAATAGAGAAGATAAAAATAGAGCTTATTGATCGTAAAACAGAATTACTTGCGAATAATAAACTCGTTGAAGAGCAACGTATTTCTCAGCGTACATTATATGATATTGAAATGATGAATGAATTAGGATATTGCTCAGGTATTGAAAATTACTCCCGCTATTTATCTGGAAGAGCCAGTGGGGATGCACCACCAACATTATTTGATTATCTACCAAAAAATGGTTTACTGATTATTGATGAAAGCCATGTTACCGTCCCACAAATTGGCGCAATGTATAAAGGTGATAGATCGCGCAAGGAAAATCTGGTTAACTACGGTTTTCGCTTGCCATCTGCGCTTGATAACCGCCCGTTGATGTTTCATGAATTTGAAAAATTATCACCGCAAACTATTTATGTTTCAGCAACGCCAAGTGATTATGAAATTGAAAAATCACAAGGGGATATTATACGCCAAGTTATTCGTCCAACCGGCTTACTTGATCCTCTTATTGAAGTACGTGAAGTAAATACACAAGTTGATGATTTATTATCAGAAATAACACATCGAGTGCCATTAAAAGAAAGGGTGTTAGTCACAACGTTAACCAAACGAATGGCAGAAGATCTCACAGACTATTTAGCAGAGCACAATATTAAGGTGCGTTATTTACATTCTGATGTTGATACGGTTGAGCGTGTTGAAATTATTCGAGATTTACGTTTAGGTATTTTTGATGTGCTGATTGGCATCAACTTGTTACGGGAAGGTTTAGATATTCCAGAAGTATCGCTTGTCGCCATTTTAGATGCAGATAAAGAAGGATTTTTACGCTCAGAGCGTTCTTTAATCCAAACAATGGGGCGTGCTGCACGACACTTAAACGGTAAGGCAATTTTGTATGCTGCTCGCCTTACTGATTCAATGCGAAAAGCAATAAAAGTAACACAAGATAGGCGGTTGTTACAAGATACATTCAACAAAGAAAATGGAATTATACCGCAAGGTTTAAACAAACCCGTCGGGGATATTCTTCAAATAGGCAAGCGACACTTGGCAATAGGAAATAACCAGGTTGATCAAGTTGCACAATGCAAGGCCTTGTATGATAAAAAAACAAAAAAAATGTCCGAGCAAGATATTTTAAAAAGTATTGCTAAACTCGAAAAGCAAATGTTCGCTTGCGCAAACGATTTAGAATTTGAAAAAGCAGCCAACCTACGCGATCAAGTGACTGCAATGCACGAACTATTGCTCACTGGCTGAAGGTATGAGATCCACACTTCGGCTAATTGATATTCTTTGCCTTGTGGTTATGGCTCGGAAGCCAGCGTTGCGTTATCACATCCAAAAAGAGAATAACGATATAAAAATTAACATTTCGTTAATAGGTTGTATGTTGTGGCTTTATCTGGCATCTATTAGTCTAGCTAAAGCCTGTCAAAAGATCTTTACGTCACATGAGTATAAATGTTTAGTGATCCTCTAGAATATTTTTTTACATTCCTCGGGTGTTTGAGTAACGCCAATTACTTGATAAGTAATGCAAGCCAAAATCATCAAGAGAACAAAAAAAATACTGGGCGATTATGAACAAATGTCTCAAATGTCAATACATAATGGTGAGAGTGCGGTAGTAATTAACGCTTAATCACTTTATTTTTATTGGTAGAATTAATAAAATAAAAGAATTTTAATAGCCTTTCGGCTTTACTTAACTTTAGCAATAAAATTCTCCTTGCAAAGTCTCTTTGCAAAGTAAGGAGCGACATATTAAAAAACGAGATCGACTTAAAACTAAGTTATATCAATGCATTACTTGATTTTGTTTTAATATGTAATGTTTAATCGTAATATTATTGTTGTTGGTATCACAACGCAATGTTATGAATGTCACCATGAGTGTCCTTTGAAAACTGCTTTTTTAATTCCCATCTTTTTTTCATATATAACTCTCCGTCTTTTGTAATTGTAAAATGATCTGGTGTCTCATTAAATGCACTTTGATAAGCTAATACTAATTGCAATGCTTCTTCTTTTTGTCGTTCACTGAGTGCTTTTCCATCCTCCCACTTTCCAATTTCAACAGCAGTTTTTAATTTATCAAAGAGACTTGGGCTTATTTTTTTAACGTAATCAGTGATGTTTTTCATAGAATTTTCTCAAAAGATGATAATTAAAATGAAATTATATACCGATGTGACGTAAAGATTCAATCCATGATTTTAGTTCGGATGTTAGAGAAAGGGACAACATTCAACCTATCTATCAACGATTAGCGCCGATTAAGATATTTATTTTTAAATTAAACAATAGATCCCCTCAATAAAATTAGAGTGAAATATAAGAGCTATTAAAGTATGATATTTAAACTATTTTAAAATGCAAAGTCAGATCTGTAAATTTAAATGGCATACTGACACAATGCATAAGTTCAAAATTCTGACCCTCATTGGCACTTAATAGATGTTAGAGTAACCATTGTCTTATTGTGCCTTTCATTGACATTCCCATGCGTGCTTAATAAATATTTTGAGGTGACATAGCTATTAGTGTTAACTTCTCAACCTTAATTGATGATTGTAAAGGATTCAATCTATGAAAAAATGGCTAATGTTATTGATTGCCTTGTTGCTTGTTGGTTGTTATTTTTTTCAAACAATTAGTTTAAAGTCTATCTGTAAAGGTTACCCTGAATTGTGCGACGATTTATATAAAGTCTCAGATTGTCGCTTTGCACGTGTAGATGTTATACGGGCGAGATATTTTAATAAAATTGAGCCAACAGGGATCCATCAACATGATTTGCTCACTCAACTCGATAAGTATCATACATGCCTACAAAGCACCTTGCTTTTCCAGCTAACAGGCAATATAAAGCGTAAAAAGCGACGTTTACACAATTATTTTACAACCAAACAATTAATCAAAAATGTCATTGAAAAAAGTAAAGGAACTGATGATCCTTTTCTCGCTTATTATTTGTGGATCCATTTCCAAGATCAGCAGGCAAAATCAGTATTTATTAAAGCGGCGATGGATAAAAATATGAAAAACGCTGATTTAATCAGTAAGCTTGCCGTAACTTACTATAAGTCAAATCCAGATAAGTCACTTAAGTACTTTTTTAGAGCGTTGCGCGTAAGTCATTCCATTGACGACTTGCCAAGTAATTTATTCATCAATATAATGAGCATTTATTATCGAAAAAGTGAATTTAAAAATGCATATCTTTGGGCTTTGGTATACCAGTATGCATATAAAAAGAATAATCTTGCAATTGATTTAGATATGATCCTTCAACGGGGGATGTCAAATGGAAAAAATAAAATTAAAAATAAAGATGCTTTAAAGAAACTTGCCAAGCAATTTTATGATCAACTTCGCGGCGGTGTTTTTAATCAATATCCTTAATGATCCTGAGCGCTTAAATTTTGGAGATCATTAAATAAATTAGCCAGGTTCGGATCTTCTTGTTTTTGACTTTTATACCCATGTAACGTAAAAATTCAGCAAGGGAAATAGTACCAAGGTGCTAGGCATAAAATTTCCCTCTGAGATGATTAACTGAGTTAATCATCAAAGGTCGAATTAAAATAAAGGCTTTAATTCCGAAGTAGTTATTCTACATAGAGATTTTATAACAACGCTCCTTGTTACTCGTTGCCTTGCCCTGCGGGGCACAAGCTCGAAAACCAAGACTGCGTTACAATAATCAAAAAGTGAACAACAATTACCTAATATTGCGCCTTGTTCTGATCATTTAGCTTGAGCCTGACCAAGCATTTTTACGTCACATGTATACAGATATTACATTTATAGAGGATGAATTCCAAATTTAGGCTCAAGATGGCGCTCGAAATTTATGTATATTTAGAAGGGCTTTATTAAATCTGATGAAAGAAAATCCTTTATATGATAGCGACGCGAGAAAAATGTAAAAACCAATTGGGATTAAAATTCAGATCTGAGATATTGCGTGGTAACATTTAACCAATGCATGTTACCACCCTAAGAAATTAGCAAGTAAATAGCTGAGTATTCAGCGCCAATGTAACGCAGATCAGGTTAAAATAACAGGTTTGAGGTTTGGCAAGTATTGCTTATGCTTTTCTTAATTTCAGAGTTTATTAATGGTCATTATTTAATAGTTTTACGTTGTAATAGGATCAAAGAGCGAGAGTCTAGCGTCATTGACTTACTCTTGAGATAACTATCTCTGTTTTTTATTTCGTTATCACTAGATCTCGTATTGATGACAACTTCCCACGCATACTGACTATCAAGTGTGGGTATTGTTGTTGAAATATTATACTTTGAAGCATTCATCATTAAGAGCCAATGCTCGTCAATCTCTCCCATGCCTTCGAGTCCTACGGAAATAACTTGCGCACTATTATCATGCCAATCAGCCATTTTCATTACATGACCATTGGGATGATACCATGTGACATTGGCTATATCTGACGTACTTTTAGTACAATTCCCATCTAAATAGATATCACTAAATAATTGAGAGTTTTTACGTAATTTAATAATCGCACATGTAAAATCAAATAATTTTTTGTCATCGAGGCTAGGTTGCCAACTTAACCAACTTATTTCATTATCCTGACAATAACTATTATTATTTCCCGCTTGGCTATTGCCCATTTCATCTCCAGCTAGGAAATGCGGCGTGCCTTGTGATAAGAACAACAATGCTATAAAATTACGCTTTTGTTTTTCTCGTAGTGCATTAATTTTAACATTTAAAGTTTTACCTTCAATACCAAAGTTTGATGATAAATTATTACCATGCCCATCCCTGTTATTTTCAGCATTACCTTCATTGTGACGGCTTTCAAATGACACTAGATCATCAAGTGTAAAGCCATCGTGATAACAGATGTAGTTAACACTGGTTGAACTCGTGCGGTAATTTTCTGCGAAAAGATCGCGAGATCCTAATAAACGAGTTGCCATTTCACTAATATGATCTTGATCGCCTCTCCAAAATGCGCGTGAAATATCCCTAAAGCGATCATTACATTCAAGCCACAGTCCTGGGAAACCACCGACTCGATAGCCATCGGGACCAATATCCCAAGCCTCAGCAATTAAAACACTCTCGTTTAAGATAGGATCTTGGCTGACAGCTTTTAAAAATGCACTTTGTTCGTTAAAACCATTTTCTTCACGTGCTAATGTTACCGCCAAGTCAAAGCGAAAGCCATCAACATGCATTTCTTCAAGCCAATAACGTAAAGAGTCGAGTGTCATCCTGAGCATCCACGGGCTATTATTATTGATTGTGTTGCCACATCCTGAATGATTACTGTAAAGTTTATAGTCTTTTCCATTGCCGTCAGTATTATCTTCAAAGGTGTAATAATGCCTATTATCAAAACCTTTTAAACTCAAAATTTGACCACCAAATCCGCCTTCTGCGCTGTGGTTATAAACAACATCAATAATAACTTCAATATCATTAGCGTGTAGCTCTTTAACCATCTGTTTAAATTCGCTAACCGCATCGGATTGTGCATAACGGTTATCAGGAGAAAAAAAGTTGATCGGGTTGTATCCCCAATAATTAGTTAAATTGAGATCTTCTAATCTTGGCTCGCTCATAAAACTAAATACGGGCATAATTTGTAAACTTGTAATCCCCAATTTTTTGTAATGATCAATACTAATTGGATCAGATAATCCTAAATATTTCCCACGTTTTGCTTGTGGAATCTTTTTATTTAACTGACTAAAACCTTTTACATGAACTTCATATAAGATCCTGTCTTTATCAGAAATAAGTGGCTTTGATGTGTTTTCCCAATTAAAAGCATTATCATCAATCACTACTGATTTTGCAATCATCGCTTCATCTGGATCATCTTGACTTTGTGTAAAGCTAACTTGTACGCAACTTAATCCTTTTGCATAGGGGTCAATTAACAAGTTGTTTGGGTTATATAAGAGTCCCTGTTCAGGGTTGTATTCACCATGGATACGATAGCCATATTTTTGCCCAGCACGAACACCTTTTATATAAATTTGCCAGTCACATCCACACATCACAGTTAATAAATGACGATCTATTTCTTTTTCTTGTTGATCAAATAAGCATAATTCGACCATCTTCGCACCTGAACTAAAGACAGAAAAATAACACCCTTCTTGATCAAGCTTCGCGCCAAGCGATTTAATGCGCCATCTTGAGCAAGAGCTACTTGAAAATTTTTCGACTTTATTTATATTAGTTTGCAATCAATTCACCTTTTTTTGTAAATATACGGTAGAAAGGGGGGGTAAATTAATAACAAGGGAATGCTCATTACCTTGCCACGGTTGATTTTCTGACGTAAATACTCCCATATTGTCATTCATCATATAATTGCTCCCCCAATAATACTTACTATCAGTATTCATAATAACTTCATACTGACCAGGATCTTCAACCCCGAAACGATATCCATCTCGAGGGATAGGCGTTAAGTTTGATATACAAAATATAATTTGATCTTTTGCTAAATTTTTACGATAAAACGAAAATATACTATTTTCACCATCATTATGATCTAACCATGCGAAGCAACTTTGTTCATAATCACCTTCGAATAAAGCTGGATGTGATGTATAAATATGGTTTAAATCCGAGATCAATGTTTGCTGTCCTTGATGTTTTTCAAAATCAAGTAAATGCCAATCTAAACTTACGTTATGATCCCACTCATCTACTTGAGCAAACTCAGTGCCCATAAAGGTTAGTTTTTTACCTGGATGTGCGAACATAAAGCCCATGTAAGCACGTAGGTTTGCTGCTGCTTGCCATTCATCTCCTGGCATTTTATCTAGTAGATTCTTTTTGCCGTGCACAACTTCATCATGTGATATGGGTAAAATAAAATGCTCATTATAATGATAAATCATGGAGAAAGTCATATCATGATGATGAAACTTACGGTGAATAGGATCTTGCGCTATATAACTTAGCGTGTCGTGCATCCAGCCCATATCCCACTTAAACCCAAATCCTAAACCTCCTTCGAATGTTGCCTTAGAAACGCCAGTATATGCAGTTGACTCTTCTGCAATTGTCATTGCCTGTGGGTATTTTGAGTATACTTCTTCATTAAACCACTTAAGCAAGCTGATTGCTTCATAGTTGTGATTACCACCATCGACATTTGGCACCCAATCTCCCGCCTCACGAGAGTAATCCCAATACAGCATAGAAGCAACAGCATCTACACGCAGTCCATCCACATGAAATTTATCAAGCCAAATGAGTGCACTTGCAACAAGAAATTGACGAACATGATCCCGCCCGAAATCATAAATATAAGAGTTCCAATCTGGATGCCAACCACGGCGAGGATCTTCGTATTCATATAATGGCGTACCATCAAAACGCGCTAAACCATGCGGGTCAGCCGGGAAATGTGCAGGTACCCAATCAATAATAATGCCAATACCAGCTTGGTGGCATTGATCAATAAAGTATTTTAGATCATCTGCATCGCCAAAGCGACTTGTTGCAGCAAAGAGCCCGACAGGTTGATACCCCCATGAGCCATCAAATGGGAATTCACAAATAGGCATTAATTCGAGATGCGTGTAGCCCATTTTTAGCACATAGGGTAGTAAATCTTTCGTGAGTTCACGATAAGTCAACATGCGCCCAACGCCATCTTCTATTTTACGTTTCCAAGAGCCTAAGTGTACTTCATAAATACTCATGGCAGAAAAACGCTTATCACCTTTTTGTGATTTAATCCATTTTGCATCATTCCACTGGAATGCATCATGATCAACAACAATTGACGAATGTGATGGGAATTGTTCCGCTTGAAAACCAACGGGATCAGCCTTATGTGCTAAACGATTACCTAAGCTATCTTTTAATTCATATTTGTAAGCACAACCTGCTTTTAATTCTGGAACAAAAAGAACCCAATGACCACACCAGCTACGTTGCATCGGCTGGCGACTACCATCCCAATGATTCTTTTCCGTAATTAAGCTTACACTTGTTGCATTTGGCGCATAAACAATAAAACGTACGCCTGTAATTTTTTCATTACCATTTTTAACTGTTTTAAGCTGTGCCCCAAGTGTTTTATAAACATTTTCAGGGTATTCATGCAATGTTGAAAGACCTTCAAATGCGATATCTTGAAACTGATAAGGATCAACAAATCGATGCTCACTGTTTTTATAAATTGCTTTAAGTTCATAACAAAAATTAGTGGGAACTTTAGGAAGCTTGATTTCAAAGAGTCCTGAAGCATCAATTTTTTTTAATTTACCTAATGCTTTTGTTTCTCCAAAGGCGAAGTATTCAACATTAATAGCACCAGGTAACCAAGCGCTTAAAAAAGTCTGCTTGCCTGCCCTCTCATTTAAGCCCAAGACTTCAAATGGGTTTGCCAGTTTTGCTTGTTGCAATAAATTGATAAACGAAATATGTTCAGGGTTGAAATTTTGTTGTTTTTGGATGGTTTCGGTGTTTTTTTCTACTATTCCTTTTACAGTATTTTTAACAATAGCATTTTTGGTTGTGCTTGATTTTCTTTTAACTATTTTTTTTTCTGTTTTTTTCTGTTTTTTAATTTTTGCTTTAGCCTTCATCATTTATATTTCCTACGAGTAAATAAAAATAATAATAAAATAAATTTTGAAATCATTTTAGAATTTAGCTGATCTTTAGTGACATTACTTTTAAAAGTAAATATTAAGCCAATGGAATAATGCTTAATTACAACGTATATTTGTTAAATCTTCAAGTAACTTTTTGATATCTTTATTGGTAAATATTTCCTTTAAATTACATGATAGTTTTCGCTGCCAATTCCTGTACTCATTCGACGTACCAGGTACATTCACAGGACTATCCATTTCTAAAAAATCTTCTAGTTGCAGGCTCAAAAGCGCACAACTTCCTTTTGCTAAATGTTTTTGCATCGAGAAGTTAAGTACTTGATTTATCCCTGTATAAAGCGCATCACGAGTGTAATTAGAAGGTAAGCTTTGATGCTCATGTAAACTATTTAAAACACTTTGTTTATTGTAAAGTCGCTCATTAAGCAATCCATCAAGTGTATTTTGATCTACATATAAACCGAGTTCTTTTCCTAAATATAAATCATCACATTGCCAAAAGCCTTTGATTGTTGGCATATCATGCGTTGCAAGCGTTGCCATTGCCTGCGGATTATAGTCATGTGGCGACGTTTGCTTGCCATCTTTTGCTTCAAAAAAGAATACTTTATAAGAGTAAATACCTGCATCTTTAAGTAAAACATCCATCCCATCAGGTACTGTACCTAAATCCTCACCGATAACCAAGCATTGGTTACGCATACTTTCAAGCGCAAGAATATTTAACATATCTTCAACGGCATAATAAATATATGCACCAGCATCAGCTGTCTCACCTTCGGGTACCCACCAGAGTCTTAAGAGTGCCATGACATGATCAATACGCAGCGCACCACAGTATTTCATATTCGATTGTAACAAATCAATGAATGGCTGATAACGGGCTTTAACCAATTTATCAGGTGCAATAGGAGGCAATCCCCAACTTTGACCTAATGGGCCTAAAATATCAGGTGGCGCGCCAATACTCACCTCTGAGCTATACAAATCTTGATTTGCCCATATCTCAGCACTATTTTTTCCAACACCTACGGCAAGATCTCGGTAAATCCCCAGTGTCATACCCAGTGATTTAGCAAAATTATCAGCGTCTTCAAGTTGTAATTCAGTGACCCATTGACAATAACACCAAAACCGCACTTCATCTTGATTTTTTTTAATCCAATTTTGGGTTCCTTGGCTTTGATATGATTTAAAAGGTGTGGGCCAAACAGGCCATCCCCATAAATCTTCATTTTCAGCAAGGAATTTAAACTGTAAGGCATCAAAGCTTGCTTGCTGTATCAAAGAGTCGTCTTTAGATGCAATATAAGCTTCAAACTGTGCGTAACGTCTTGAACTGTGCGCAGTTTTATTATTCAATGTAGTAAATAACGATCTTAAGGCTGAGAGTTTTAATGCTGTCACGGCTTTATAATCGACCCATTTATTATCGCGCAAATCGTTTAACATTTTTCTAAATTGAGTTGATTTTATTTTAGTTTGTAAATCTTTGCTTCGAGATAATTCATCAACTGCAGTGATGTCGATGTAAAGTATATTCAACCATTTTCGAGAAGATGGACTATATGGGCTAGGGTTTTGGGGTTGTGATGGTGTTAATGCATGAATCGGATTTAAACCAATAAAATCTCCTCCATTGTCTTTTATATATTTTAATAAGACTTTAAGATCACTAAAGTCGCCAATCCCCCAGTTTAGTTCACTTTTAATGCAGTAAAACTGAATGCTTGCTCCCCAAATTTTTTCACCATCAAGTATTTTTTGGGGGCAATAACAGCCCTGTGGAGCAATAATGAGAGACATTGTTGCTAGCGGCTTACGCTTACCCTGTTCAAGAAGATCAAGTTGATGATAGCCCAAAGGAAGTTTTGATTCGAATTTAATGCGGCTGCATTGATATTTAATTTTCGATATTTCAGTTGTTGAGGACAAATCAAAATCAGTTGCTTTTAAATGTAAAGTGACTGTTTTTTTCTCTTCAGTCGTTACCTTATAGACTAATTTTTTATCCGCAAGATTAATTGGTAAACAAACATCAAATATATAATCGCTAGTTTTTTTAAAAATTGCGACCGCAGGTAAAAAAGATAACCAATGCTGTTTTTTTTCATCTTCAATACACTGCTCAAGTAATGTTTCATTTTGCGAGTCGTATCCCATTTTTTTTATAAGCTTACGCACATGCTCGTCTGAGACGATAGCAGGGTTTCCTCTAGCATCAACAAAGTGTGGATCTATTCCTTTCATTTGAGCAAAAGAAGAAAGTATCGGACGAGTCATATAGTCCCTTTATTTATTTGAGTTTTATTGCCACTTTAATTATCAAGCTGTAATTAAGCATCTTATTTTAATTAACAAATGTCTTGTATATCATTTATTTCATTTATATCATTTATCGCATAAATTATCAAAATATTTAATATTGGTTTTCTATTGAACAAAGAACACATTTTATAAAGTATAAGGACAACGTATGATTCCTCATTTAAAACTAATAACAAAACAAATACTTTCACCTTCTGTATTGTTAAAAGAAGACAAAAAAGCTAACCAATATGTCATTATTGATCACCCACAGGTTAATGCTGCGTTCGCATTACACGGTGGTCATTTGATACACTTTAAAGTAAATAAACAACAGCCTCTTATCTGGACAAGTCCAATCGCAATATACAATGATCAAAAAGCAATTCGAGGGGGGGTACCAATATGTTGGCCTTGGTTTGGCATCGCAAGTAGTGATTTAGGTAAAAATTTACCTTCGCATGGATTTGCAAGAATTAGCAAATGGTCGATCGCTGATATTAACGAGCAAATCACAGGTGTCATCCTGACGCTTATTTTAAATGCAAATCATGAAACAAAGAAAATATGGCCTTTTGATTTCAAACTCACCCTAAAAGCGACATTAACCGATCGGCTAAAACTTGAATTAATAACAGAAAATACAGGAAAGATACCTTTTACTTACCAGGGTGCATTACACTCATATATCAATATTAGTAATGTTTCCAACATCAAAGTGATGGGGCTTAATCAAAAATCATTCAACAAATTAACTGACGATTTTAATACTAAAAAAGGAAATTTGCTCATTGAGCAAGCAATTGATTCAATATATGAAAAAGCACCCGATACAATTATCCTGAAGGATCTTGATTTTAAAAGAAACATAAATATTAATAATACTGGAAATAATGCTGAAGTAGTCTGGAATCCATGGATTGATGGGGCACAAGAATGTGTTGATATGCATGATGATGGTTACCAAACAATGATATGTATTGAATCCGCCGTTTTAGCCCCCAGAGGTCAATTAGTTGAACCAAGTAGCAGGCATATTTTTTCAACGAAATTGTTAGGAACATCACTAACATAAGTAAATTAATCTTATTCAATACCTGTTTAATGATAATTATTTATGCATTAAAATAGCATCACAAGATGACATTATAATTTACAATAAGTACTACATATGGTATGTTAGCAAAGATTTGTGGCGAAACAACACTTCATAACTAATTAATCTGGAAAAAAATATTTTGGGCAGAATACATGTTACGTTTAAACGAATTCAATATAAAGGATGTGAAGTGACGACTCAATTTAGGATAAATGAACAAACTAAACTAAGAACACTTGTAGATCGTGTCGTAGACATTTCAGAAATAACATTAGCTGCTTGCAACAAATCTGAGTCTAGTCGATTTCCTTCCCTAGATGAATTATATGAAAACTACGATACGAAAAAACGTGACACTTTAAAAAAGTTGCTAAATGAAGTTAATGATGAACTCCATGATAGCCATTAATTTATAACATTTATTGACAATCGAGATGCTGAAGAGGTTCAAGTGGCCGCGCTTTGGGGAAAGTCCATTCTTTATGATATACAGACCTACCACCCCACACCAATAGCTAGAAAAGCTGGAATTTGGGGCAATGGTCGCTCTTTAAAAGCGGATGCAGTAGCCGTTGATGAATTTTATAGATCTGATCGGGCAGCTGATGTACCAAATCAAGAAAACACGATGAAATTCATGAACCGCATAAATCCTCTTCGACATTTGAAGGTGTACGAATATGATGAATTCAATTCAAAAATCAGATATCGTGATAATTTTGTGCTATTAGGCATCCAGTATAATGTTGTTGATTCTGATTTAGAAACAATGCTTATTACAAATGATTTAATGTCCAAATTATATGAATTAGTTGCTTACTCGGTTTTTAATCGTGTTTTGAATGAGTACATCGACGACTGTTGCAACGTTGCAAAGTTGATCAAGTACGACACTAGTATTCGTGATCAACGTACTGAAAACTTAGTCCAAGTAGTCAACCAATTTAAATTAACCATGTCGACGATAGCTAATTCATACCTTACTAAACAAAAGAGGATATATCCCCGTTTATTAGCTTGGCCAATGCGTTGTAATGACAAGAATCAATAATGAAGATGTCATAAAATAGGCAACTAAAATTTGATGTTTTTGTTTGAACATCGAGCTGGTTTTATAATAAAACACTGAAACCGTGATGCACATTCCGCGATCTTTTATAAATAAACAGATCGAGTTGCAGGTCGCATTTAGGTGTGATCTTATGCTTCTTTTTACGCAATAGATAAATATTAAGTTATTGAATTAATGCTTCTATCTCAGCTTTCTCTTATTTAACATCCTAATTATCATGCACTTTCGGTAGATAAAAAATACAACGCATGTCTTCTTACGCCAAAATATAACTAAAAGTAATAATTATATTATTTTACTTTCTTTTTTTTTAGATCAGGAATATTATGACTTTCACATTTAATTTAGACCATCATTTGAACATGCAAATTTCGCACGATTTATTGAAGTTTATGAAACTTTTTTAAAGTGGATTTCAATAAATTTATTTTCATCTGATTTAATTAAAATAAATACCATTAAAAGGACTAAAAAAATGACAACTAAAGTAGGTATTAACGGTTTTGGCCGTATTGGCAGGTTCGTGTTTCGTGCATCTATTGCGCGTGATGACATCGAAGTGGTAGCGATCAACGACTTAATTGACGTTGAATATATGGCCTACATGCTAAAATATGACTCAACTCACGGGCGATTTAATGGCAGTGTAGAAGTCAAAAATGGTCATCTTATCGTCAATGGTAAAACAGTGCGAGTCACTGCTGAGCGTGATCCAGCATCACTTAAATGGGATGCCGTGGGTGTTGATGTTGTTGCTGAAGCGACGGGTTTCTTCCTAACGGATGAATTGGCGCGTAAACACATACAAGCGGGGGCTAAAAAAGTTGTTCTAACAGGTCCTTCTGGTGACGTACCTATGTTCGTTAACGGCGTTAACTTTAATGAATACGCAGGTCAAGATATTGTGTCTAATGCATCTTGTACAACTAACTGTCTTGCACCTGTTGCTAAAATACTTAACGACAAGTGGGGCATTGAATCAGGTCTTATGACAACTGTTCACTCAACGACAGCGACTCAAAAAACAGTTGATGGTCCATCGCATAAGGATTGGCGAGGCGGTCGTGGTGCTGGTCAAAATATCATCCCATCATCCACGGGTGCAGCTAAAGCAGTAGGCAAAGTGATTCCTGCGCTTAACGGACTTTTAACGGGAATGGCTTTTCGTGTACCGACTGCCAACGTATCTGTTGTTGACTTAACTGTCAACTTGAAGGACGCTGCTACCTATGCCGAAGTTTGTGCTGAAATGAAACGGGCGTCTGAAAATGAAATGAAAGGTGTTTTAGGTTACACCGAAGACGCTGTTGTATCTCAAGATTTCATCGGTGAAACACTCACTTCTGTATTTGATGCAAAGGCAGGTATCGCGTTAAATGAAAAATTCCTCAAAGTTGTATCTTGGTACGACAATGAAATTGGTTATTCAAATAAAGTACTTGATCTTATCAATCTGATTGCTAAATAATCTTATAATTTTGCACGATACCCGACTTTAAAACTAAAATAGATCCTTAAATTGCAAGCATTTATTTTTTAGAAGGCTATTAGCTTTGATCTCCATGTTACATCTTTACGTCACATGGGGATCAAAATAGATATAAAATTTCTTTCATAAATCCACGTATCTTCGATCAACACACGGTTTTCTTCACCGAAACGCGTTTTTACTTTTTTAGCATGTTCAATCTAAAACACCCCTAATATTCTCAAATGGGTATATACCCATGTGACGTAAAAATGATTTGTCAGGCACAAGCTCTATGATCAGAACAAGGCACAATATTAGGTAATACCATTTTCAAAAAATTATTATATAAATATGGTAAAATTAAAATTTTAACTACCTCCTTATAAAAATGACAAGACATCGCAACCTACCTGCACACTTCTATCAAGAAGATTTTAAGATTTTAAGCTTTTGGCGCAAAATGAAAGCAATTCAAAAACAAAAATCCGTTTTCTTGTGTTTCATTACATCCAGCAAGGACACACTTATGCTAGTGCCTCTCAAATATTTTTAATCACATTAGACAGTGTGCAAAAATGGGTTGCCCGTTATAAAAAATATGGCATAGAAGGTTTGCAAAATAAAACAATCCCAGGTCGCCCATCACTTAATGACGCTAAAGACAATGTTAAAATACT
>JAGLDN010000141.1 GCA_023145575.1 Psychromonas sp. | reverse complement strand
ACTGCGTTAAAATCAAGTACAAAATATTATGGCAATAGATCAATTACGCTAAATTAAGCTAAATTAATTTTATTTGACTTACTTAAGTCAAATAAAATCAATTTGACTTTAAAAAACAGTAGAAATCTGTATAATGAACTTACTTAGCTTCCTTTTAGGTACCCTGACTAATGATTCACATTATTATGCGGCATGCCTGTGTCAGTATAACATTGCTGACAATAATAAGTTGCCTATAAGTTTTTGGGGAGACTAATGGGTCTGTACCCGTGATACTTTATTATGCTTAGTCAGGCTTTAGATCGGACATAAGATCAAATTATAACAGCCGCTCTATCAACAATTAGCGATGCTAATTATTTTGCCATCACATTGATGATTTATTAGTTATTCATTATTTAATGTTATAACTCAGAGCTGGTGTTTCATCTAAAGCCACCTATAGCTTTGATACTTATAGCAATTAACCTTGTTATAAAATTTAGACTTAGAATAACTATTTAGGAATTAAAATCTTTATTTTTAATTCCACCTTTGGTGATTAACTCGGTTAATCATCGAGAGGGCAATTTTATGCCTATCTAACTGCCACAATTTACTGATCTGACTATTTACTAATCTGATTATGAAAATGAAGTAACATGGGTATACATATTTTAGCAACTACTCACTCGTTTCTGCTAAAAAATAAATTTTATTTCAATTTGGCAAAGGTATTGCAAATTTAACATCAAGCATTCGTATAAGGAGCAATCCATGAAAGGTAAAAAAAAATTACAACTTGCCTTTTTTTGTATAGGCGTTCTCATGTTGAGTGCCTGTAAAAAAAATTCAACAATTAACATGGAACACACTTTGCCATTAACATCTATTACGCCAGCTGTGCCGTTACCAACCCCAGAACAAGTGGGGTTACTCGGTGACTGGAATACTGGATGTGAAGAATCAACCGGTGTAAATGGTTATCCAAAAGGTTATCATTATCTAAAAAACTATCATATTACAAATGACAAAATTACTGAAACTATTCACTTTTATCCAGATCCAGCCACAGGTTACGCTTTTTGTGCGAATGTAGATCTGGCGCTTTTTGTGGAGTACTTCGAAGATATTAAATTGGGTTTATCGACAATCGATGGGTCGGATGATCAACACATTAATATAAATATCACTAAAACAAAAGTTATTCTTGCTCCATTTAATGATGACATGACTAAATTGTTAAATAGTGGTACATATCTGGCCAATGTATTCTCTGGATATGGCATGACATGGACCAAGTTTGAACCGGGAGATGTTACTGGGAAGGAAGATGCCAATAAAAGATTCAACATTGGCACCATGGTGCCAGATATCTTTCAAATTTCCGAAATGACTGTTAATGGTCAGACTGTAACAGTGCTAAAAATGGGTGATAAACAAGGAGATCTTGATCAAAATGGTCGCCCTATAATGCTTGAAAAAATATATGCTGAAAAAGTATAATCTTCACATACTACAGCACCTAAATCCAATGATGGCTATAGAAAAAGGCTAACTAGTTATAATTTATAAGGGAATTAAGTCACAATAAATTAAAGAATATTCTAAATCTCTTATTTTATATCCAGATGATGTATTTATATCCTTGATACTTCATTATGCTTATACTAAAAAAGTAACGTTTGTAAAATGAGCTATTAGCAATTCAGTTTAATGCTATTTAATAAACTGCCTGAGCCATGAATATTTGAGCTACTTTTTTGCGTTGAAAAATAATCATGAAGGTGTGATGGATACTGTTTTGTGTTTCATTCACGCCTGATAAATCATTTCCTCAGGCCAACTTTCAGCAGAAAGTTCAATAGTTTTTAATCGATCACTTTCTCGCTTATCACGAGACATTTTGTACTGTGAATTAAGCCATATTTTATAAATGTGATAATTATATATCCATGATATCATCAAAGATTAAAACTCTATCCTTAGGCTC
Organism: Psychromonas sp.; assembly: GCA_023145575.1. GTDB lineage: Bacteria > Pseudomonadota > Gammaproteobacteria > Enterobacterales > Psychromonadaceae > Psychromonas. The sequence continues at coordinate 216 of JAGLDN010000141.1, read as the reverse complement.
AATTTAACGTAGCTATTTTTTTACATTTCCCCATAAATCAGGCGAAATAAACTGCTTATGAAATAAGAAACGAGTAATTTAATCGTGACTGATTTCTCCATTTAAAATGGTTAGATAAGCCAGTTGCTTTTGTATATACCTATATTACTTCATTTTTCAAAGTCAGATTGGCAAATTGTGGCAAGTAACTTAACATAAAATTGCCCTCTCGATGAT
>JAGLDN010000140.1 GCA_023145575.1 Psychromonas sp. | reverse complement strand
CCTAAATAGTTATTCTAAGTCTAAATTTTATAACAACGCTAATTGATACATGTATGATCTTCCCCCGTTAAAACGGACACCAAAATCTAACTAAAGATGAGGTGTCTATGCCCAAGTACAACAATCCAAGACGAACTTGGAAATATCAAAATGACTTCAAAGTTAACGCTGTTCAACTCAATTTTGTTGTTGGTGTTACAATCAAATCAGTTGCTGAAAAACTCGACATACACCCTTTCATGCTGTCACGATGGAGGAAAGAATATCGAGAAGGAATTATTGTGGCTGATAAACGTAAAAAAGTAGCTGGTCAATCTGTAGCTAAAAAAACACTGACCAAAGAACAACGCCTTGTACGAGAAAATAAACAGCTCAAGGAGGAGTTGTATGTGCTAAAAAAGTGGCAACGGTTTCTTGCCGAGGAACATCAGGACGATATAGATTAATCGAGAAATTAAGGGCTGAAGTTAGTGTCACGGTATTAATTCGATTACTTGGTGTGTCTAAAAGCGGTTACTACGATTGGCGAAATCGTACGCCGAATAAGCGTGAAGTTGAAGACGCTGAGCTTAAAACACAAATCCAAGAAATATTTGATAAAAACAAAGGCAGATACGGAAGCCCTCGTATATTTCAGACTTTAAAGAAACGGGGATACAAGGTAGGTAAGAAGCGCGTTGAGCGTTTATATAGAGCGCTAAAGTTAGTCGCGCGTGTTAAGAGAGTAACTTACCGCAGTGCAGGATTTAAACGTTACTTAGCGACAGGTGATAACTTGCGACCTGATGGTGGTGTTCCTGATGCAAAAGACAAGGTTTGGGTTGCAGATGTTACCTATTTAAAAGTGAAAGGTGTTTGGCGGTATTTATCAGTAATTATGGATTTATACTCACGGCGTATTATTAGCTGGAGTTTAGACAAAAATCGAACGATGGAAGTGACGACACGTACACTGAAAAATGCGATAAAAAAACGTAAACCTAAAGGTGAATTGATGCTCCATACAGACAGAGGCGTAGAGTATCGAGGCCAAACTTATCAAAAAGCCCTAAAGCGTAAGGGTATAATTCATAGTTTGAGTAGAGCGGGGAAATGTACTGATAATGCGCATATGGAGTCATTTTTCCATTCAATGAAGGCAGAAGTTATTCGAGGTAATGTGTTTAAAAGTGATGCTAATTTACGAGGGGCGCTTGGCAATTACATCAACAAATACTACAATGCTTTGAGGATGAATTCTGGTATAAATTATTTTTCACCAATGGAATATGAAGCTATAGCAGCGTGAAAATAAATGTGTCCGTTTTATCGGGGGAAGATCATGTATCTAAGCCCTACGTGACTTTAGATCAAACTCAATATCTGCTTTATAAAATTCTAAAAGTGACTACAATTACCTCATATTATGCCTTTATCTAATATCCGAGCTAAATTCAGAAAAAGCAGAATGAAGTATCGCGGGTATAACATTAAAAATTTCAGTTTTGGCTTTACAATCAATATGATCCCCATCTAGATCACATTCAACGTTAGCAAGTTAAATTACAGCCAACGCGACGTATCAAATTTACCTTACGATGATTAATAACAATTACATTAAGTATATGGTATAACCTCGTTATATCCCGATGGGACGCCAAGACCCAATGTCTGCCATTAGTTCGGATGTCAAGTCAATGCAAAACATTTCACCTATAAACAATGAGCGGAACTAATCATTTTTGGTAGAATTAATTAGAAAAAGTCAATTCTACTAGAGTTACTCATTTAGCTATTGTTATAACCTGGACTTTCTTGATTTATAATAAGCCAAGCGTGCACCCCAAAGCTTGATTACTTGCACCAATCAACAAAATTAAAAAATTTAGGAGTATGTATGTCATCCAATATTCTTGTTGTTCGAAATGATAAAATTGGTGATTTTATGCTAGCATGGCCCAGCTTTGCCATGCTTAAAAAATCACTACCAAATGTACAAATTGACGCACTTGTACCCATTTATACAAAACCTCTAGCGGATCTTTGTCCTTGGATTGACAATGTGATCATAGATTCTGATAAAAAAATAGATCAAAAAGCATTAATAGAAACAATAAAAGCTAAAAATTATAATGATTATATTTGCCTTTTTTCTACAACCAGAAATGCTCTATTAGGGCTTAAAGCTAAAATACCTTACCGGCTTGCACCTGCTACAAAGCTCGCTCAATTTTTATTTACAGATACATTAAAACAATCTCGTTCCAAATCTGCAAAGCCAGAATATGAATATAACCTTGATCTTATTCGCTATTATTTACATAGTAAGGAAATTCAAATTGTTAAAATGAAGGCCCCATTTTTAGTAATAAATAACATTAAAAAGAATAAATTAAGGCAGGCATTATTGTGTCATTTCAGCAAAAAGATAACGAAATTATATTTCATACATGCAGGCAGTGGCGGCAGTGCAAATAATCTATCTTTGGCTCAGTATGCTCAATTAATAGGAGGGCTTAATGAAAAACAGCCTTCAATTGGATTTGTATTAACAGCAGGCCCTTCAGAGCAGTCTCAAACAAAAGAGTTGCAACAGTTGCTTGATCAGCGCGTTGAGAGTTTCATTTATCAATCAACACAAGGGCTTACTTTATTTTGTGAGACAATTGCGTGCGCTGATTTATTTATTGCTGGCTCAACTGGCCCTTTGCATATTGCAGGTGCATGTGACATACCGACAGTTGGTTTTTTCCCTGTAAAACGAAGTGCAACATCACTGCGTTGGCAACCCATAAATAGCGAAGGGAGACATATCGCTTTTAGTCCACACAAAACGAATAAAAGCGAAAATAATATGCAAATGATTGATATAGATGAGGTATTAATTAAATTATTAGTATTTTTACATATTCCCATCTGACTTAAAGATGCAAAGCCCGACTTTAGATCGGATGT
>JAGLDN010000014.1 GCA_023145575.1 Psychromonas sp. | reverse complement strand
AAAGACTTTAATTCCTAAGTAGTTATTCTGCATAGAGATTTTATAACAACGCGCCTTGGTACTAGTTGCCTTGCCCTGCGGGGGAACAAGCGCGAAAACCAAGACTGCGTTACAATAATCGAAAAGTGAATAACAATTACCTAATATTTCGCCTTGTTCTGATTATCGAGTTTGTGCCTGACAAAGCATTTTTGCGTCACATGGGTATAAATTCTGCCAATTAATTAGCGTAGTTAATTAAAAATAGGACAGCCTCGCAGTATTTGAGAAGGACTAATCATTAAGGTTTAAATGTCTTTTTATTTAAACTACCGGAAACGCTTCACTGATCGTTGAGAGATCATCAAGCTGTGTCATTCCAAAGGATCCGAGCTAATGACCAAATAAAGCACTTTGATTGATAACGAGTATATACATATTGCATTTTAAGGTTACATAAGTATAGTAGAAATATATTCTTTGATTATTGAATTAATTATTGCCGTTAGGATCAATATATAAAGATTAATCCATTGATGGCAAGCTTTGTAAACGCATTAGCTCGGTTGAGTTTTCTTTTAATAAAAAATGAGTTTGTTGTGTTTAATTATAATAGTTTTTTAAAAGTGAAGTCTACAAGTAGTCTGTTAAGATCTTTTTTAATTGATTATATTTTTTATTTTTAAAGTCATAGTTGAGTGAGAGCATATGAGTATAATAGAATCTGAAATTTCATCGTTAACACAACCCATTTCAGAAAGTGCACCTACAGGGGTCGATCCACGACATGATGTGTCTCCCACTTCTCATTATTATACATATAAAGATGTTCGTAATAATGCACGAACTGCTGAGCGCAAAGCATTAATTGATGATAACAAGGTGTTGATAAATCCCAAGGATTGGCGGCCTATTTTAGAAAACATTCCAAAATTATTGATTGAGGAAACTAAAGATTTAGAGTTTTGCTCTTGGCTTATCGAGGCACTTTGTCGATCAGATGGTTTTAAAGGTCTTACTTTTGGCTTTAATTTAATTTCGGAATTAATCGAAAAGTATTGGGATGATATATATCCAACGCCAGAAGATGAATTAGGTGATCGTCTTGCCCCGTTAGTGGGATTAAATGGTATTGATGGCGAAGGATCATTGATTGTCCCTATTAAAGCCATTCATATAACTGACTGTGATAATGAATACACCTTGTTTGAATATGATCTAGCTTGTGAGATTGATCGTTTAAAACCAGAGGCAAAAGAAGAAAGACTTAAGGATGGTACTGCTTCTATGGAACAGTTTATGATTAGTGTTAAGCAAGCTCCTGATAGTTTTTATATTGAATTAGCCAGTGATATTGAAGAGGCAATAGAATCATTTAAAAATTTATCAAGCGTAATGGATAAGGCTATGGATGGTGAACCTCAGCCAACGAGTTATATTACTAATACGCTTAATACTTTTTTGCTTGCAGTACGGCATATTTCGAAAGATGTATTTAAAAAAATAGAGAATGAAAAAGAGCGGGAGCGCTACGCGCTGGAACACAGCGGAGATGAAGATTCAGATGTAGATGCAGATGATCAATCATCAGGAAAAAGTAGTTCAAGTGGTCTTGATGGTCAGATAAACAACCGTGAAAACGCGTTAACTAAACTCAAGGAAATAGCTGGTTTTTTCCGTATTTCTGAGCCTCATTCACCGATGTCCTATGGTATTGAACAGATAGTATATTGGGCGAGCTTATCGTTACCTCAATTATTAGACGAGTTAATTGTTGATGATGATGCTCGAATGACGTACTTTAAATTATCAGGGATCCCCGATCAAGAGGGTGGCAGTGGCAGTGGTGGTGGTGGTGGTGGTGGTGGTGGTGGACATGATGATGATGATGATGATGATGATGATGATGATATGTACTAATTTGCCAATCTTATTTTTTATCTTTACGTCGCATGGGAAATTTATTTGGTGATAGAAAAGGGGCATAGCGATGGCTTGCTAACGATTGTTGAGCAAGTAACTCGTTATACTGTAACCAAAAGAATCTCTGACAAATCAGCTCAAACAGTAACAGATGTCACGATTGAATTATTAGCGCTATTTAAATACACTGTGTTAACTATCACGCAAGATAATGGTTTAACATGAACAAGTGTTTAAATCGCTTGAAAGCGACTATTTCTTTGCCCTCCCCCACTGATCTTGAAAACTAGGCTTGAATGGAAAAACCAATCTTCTTTACCTAGCACTAGTGAAATAACGATTAAATAATTCAAGTTTTTTTTAATTCTCCTGCATGTACAGTGTACGCACATAATTACTATCTTATATAGTTAGTGCTAGTAGCGCATTCCGTAAGATCTAACAATACTCGTATATGCCTTCGTGATGGGTGTGTATTTGTTATAACAATTGGATGTCTTGGATCATTAGCCCAAAAACAGCCATAGTCCTGACCATCGCTCATATATTTAAAAGTCTTTTGTTTAATATTAGTATGCCATACAGCCAGTACAAAAGCATCATCCCCCCAACCATACATATATCTAAGAGGCCCACTTCTATTTACAGCAACGAACGCTTCATGTTTATCAGCAATAATCTCTAGACGAGATATATTATTATCTTGGAAATCTTGTACAAGCTCTAGTAACCGAAGAGCAGCATAAGCAGCGCAACCTTTAGGGGTTCCGAATTTTGAAGAGCACGTTTTCAGAGCCATCATTCTCCATTGCTCTTGAGAATTCCATTCTACTATGTCTCCATCTGAATAGCCCCAGTCATCCTTCTCTTTTTCCACATGATATAGGGGAGTGTACATATGCACCCCATCAGGATGCAGACCGTAGATTGGCTCATCTGTACTTAATAGTCTTCCGTCATTTTTAAAGGGATAATAACCATCAATAATTAATGGTATTATGTTTGTTAATTGATTCACAACAATACGACCATAATTAAATAGTATCTTCGATTGCGATGAGGCGGTTTCATAAGGCATAATAATCTCAATATTAAATTTAGGGAGGAAAAAATAAGTTTGGAGGTGATCTCATTAATTGTTTCATGTGTTATTACTGGAAATGAAATAGCATTTTTAGATCTTTGAAGAGTCTTGTTTTTAGCGTGCTTAACATTGTGACCTTTTATTTCCTTTAATGCGTTTTAGTGCTCGAGAAATTGATGATTGATTGGCACTATATTGTATCGCTATTTTAGTTTGGATCATACCGTTTTTATTAATGGTTAAAAGTGTTATCTTAATGGCTCACTTAGTTGAGTATACTTTTTCATTGTTTGCATCTCTTGTCGTAGAAAAAGTTTTAATGGTACACTTAACTGACTACTTTTCGAATTTATTTAACTTATTTAACTTATTTAATTTATTTACTTTAGAATTTAATCAGAGGGCAGAGGTCTTTTATTTTATATATTTATAAATTTTGCCAACAAAAAATAAATTGATTGACCATTAATGACTGCTGAATTCTCTCTATTTTGTATTATATTCAATCAGTTTATTCAATAAACGCCCGGTGTGATCCTTGTGCTCTTCATGAATTGGCTGGGTAGTTATGTATCTATAATTTTATTAATAAAGCGTTTCGAGGTATTGTTGTTTGTAACTAAGCCTATTATTTTTAAAAGCAATGCAAGTGAAAGTTAAATAAAAACACCCTAGTGTATGATTTATGATTTAATTTTGATTGTTTTTAAAGTGGCTGTGAAAAAATGTGACGTGGATAGCTTTTTATGTGGACTTACGCTGTTACACTCTTTAAAATCAAAGTGAAACAAAATTTTGATTTGTTAATTATTTAATATAGTTTAAGGAGTTACTTTTGAGCATACATGATAAATTAAAGAGAGTTCGAAAACCTCGCGTTCATATTACTTATGAAGTAGAAACTAATGGCGCGGCAGTAAAAAAAGAATTGCCGTTTGTAGTTGGTGTTACTGGCGATTTTATTGGTCATAATAAATCTAGTTTGAAACCATTAAAAGAACGTCGGTTTATTCAAATTGATCGTGATAACTATGACGATATCTTAAAACGTATGAATCCACAGTTATCATTCAAAGTTGATAATACATTGTCTGATGATGACTCAGAAATTGCTGTTGATCTATCTTTTGAATCACTTTCTGATTTTGAACCGGCGTCGATTGTGAATAATGTTCCAGCACTAAAGTCGTTAATGGACACTCGAAATAAATTACGTGATTTATTAACTAAGGTTGATAGATCTGATGAATTAGAAAATATCTTAGAAGATGTATTAAATAATACTGACAATATGGATAAGTTAGTTCAAGAACTAAAACGTGAAGGAGATGATGCATGAGTGCTGAAAAAGAATTACAAGCAGAAGAGGCAGTAGAAGCTACAGATGCTCCCAGTCTTTCAATTTTGGAGCAAGCAATTGGGGCAACAAAACAAACTGAAAGTTCACGTGCTGAAGAATTACTTCGTTCTTTAACAGAAGAAGCGTTAAAAGGTACTGTTAAGTGGAATAAAAATATAAGTACCACACTTAATGAATCTGTAGCTGCAATTGATAACGCTATGTCTAAACAACTCGCAGAGATAATGCATAATGATGAATTTCAAAAGTTAGAAGGCAGTTGGCGTGGTGTTCATCATATGGTACAAAACTGCGAAACCAACGCAAACATGAAAATACAAATTCTCAGTTTGAGTAAAGATGAGTTGCATAAAGATTTGAGTAAAGCAGTTGAGTTTGATCAAAGTCAAATGTTCAAAAAAATCTATGAGGATGAGTTTGGCACGGCTGGCGGTGAACCTTATGCGATGATAGTTGGTGATTATGAATTTACTAACCATCCACAAGATGTTGAGATATTATCCTTGATGTCTAATGTCTCTGCTGCAGGTTTTTGTCCCTTTATTTCATCAGTAAATCCTGAGCTTTTTGGTTTTGAAGATTGGGGAGAGTTGTCTAAACCTCGAGATCTAGAAAAAGTCTTTGAATCAATAGAGTATACAAAGTGGAATGCATTTCGTGATAGCGAAGATTCCCGTTTCGTGTCATTAACTATGCCACGAGTATTGGCTCGATTACCTTATGGCGAAGCGACTAAACCATTAGATGAATTCAATTACGAAGAGTTTGAGCTTAATAACGAGGGAACCCAAGCGGTCACAACTCATAGTGAAGATTATTGCTGGATGAATTCAGCCTATACAATGGCAACTAATATAGTAAATTCTTTTAGTGAATATGGATTCTGTACTGCTATTCGTGGTGCAGAAGGCGGCGGTAAAGTTGAGGGATTAGCTACGCATGTATTTACCAGTGATGATGGTGATCAAGATATTAAATGTCCAACTGAAATTGGTATTACAGATCGTCGTGAAGCAGAGCTAAGCAAGTTAGGTTTTTTACCATTATGTCATTATAAGAATACTGACTATGCTGTATTTTTTGGTGCGCAGTCATGCCAAAAAGCCAAAATATATGAAGATCCAGATGCAACGGCTAATGCAGCAATCTCTACGCGTTTGCCTTACATTATGGCGACTGCACGTTTTGCTCATTATCTAAAAGTAATGGCACGAGATAAGATCGGTGGCTTTATGTTACCTGAAGATGTTGAGTCTTGGCTAAATCAGTGGATCATGAATTTTGTCAATGAAACGCCAGGTGGCAACCTATCTGTTCGTGCAAAATTTCCATTAGCGGCAGCGAAAGTAGAAGTTAAAGAAGTACCAGGGCAACCAGGAGTTTATAATGCAATAGCTTGGTTGAAACCTTGGTTACAAATGGAAGAATTAAGTGCTTCATTACGTTTGGTTGCAAAGATACCTGCTGCTGGCAAATAATGCATAGGAATACGAAGTTGGAAGATCGCGGCGATTTATAAGCTTTTTTATTTTAAAAATGAATACTTTTCGTTGACAATAGAAAGCAAGAATATTTCTTGCTTTCTGCTTAATATTTGTATAAAAGGTATTTATAATTTTATTAATATATTTAAGGCTGATAATAAATGACACAAAAAGTTTCATTTGTAGATAGCGAATCGTTTTCATCTGATGATAAAAATCAATCAGCGACTTTATCAAGCAAAAAATCAACTGATAAAAATATATTAGAGCGTTTTTTAATTGAAAATGACGATAAAAAATCATTGCTTTTGTGGATAGAACATTATTATTTGGATAGCGATATTTCTTTAACAAAAGAAATATTAGTATCATCAATCTTTAAATTTATCAATGGGTTAGATAATTCGATTGAACTTATGATAAACAATATTCTTCATCACTCTGAATTTCAAACTTTAGAAGCATCATGGAGATCGCTTGATTATTTAATTGATCATCAAGAACAGTATGACAAATCACAAACTGTTAAAATTAAAGTCTTAAATTGCAGTTGGCGTACCCTAAGCAAAGATCTTAATAAAGGAATTGATTATGATCAAACTCAATTTTTCAATTTGGTTCACAATGAAGAATTTGATCAATCTGGAGGAGAGCCCTTTGGCTTGCTTATTGGTGATTACCGCATATCGCATTTAAATCGTAAGGGTAGTCATATTAATGATATTGATACGTTAAAAGAAATTGCGCTTGTTTGTGCGGCTTCTTTTTCGCCATTTATTATCTCTGCGGAAGCATCATTATTTGGTGTTGATACAATCTCTAGTTTAGGTGCACATGTTAATTTGTCTTCTCATTTTAACCAATCTGAATATAAGAAATGGCTTTCATTACGTGATATGGTTGAATCTCGATTTATAGGTGTTGTCGTGCCTGATATATTAATGCGAGCGCCTTACACTAATGATGGTCACCGTAGTGAAAGTTTTCGTTTTCGCGAAAGAGTAAAAAATGTAGATAATGATTATCTCTGGGGTAATGCTGCTTTTGCATTCGGTGGGGTTGTACTGCGTTCTTTTGCTGAATATGGTTGGTTTGATTATATTAGGGGAATGACACCTGGAGAAATTGGTAAAGGTTTGGTTAATGATTTGCCAGTGATGCCTCATGAGACAAATAGACACGAAAACCGTGGTAATAAACCGTCTGTCAATTTACAAATTAGCATGCGAGGTGAAGTTGAGTTATCTGTGAATGGGTTTATACCTCTGTCTTCTATGTCTGGGTGTGATCATTTAGTTTTTTACAGTAATTCATCTATACAGAGAGTAACAACTACTGAGTCTGCTATTGATGATGAAAGTTCCAGTCTTTCTGCTATGTTACAATATGTTTTCTGTGTTTCACGGTTTGGACATTATATAAAAGTAATAGGGAGAGAAAAAATAGGGACTTATGAGGATGCGGCACAGTGTGAAGATGATTTACATCATTGGATCATTCAATATACATCTATTTCTGAATCAATGTCAGATGAAGTAAGATGTAAATTTCCACTAAAAAGTGCACAAGTTAAAGTTAGAGAGGTTCCTGGTAGGCAAGGGCATTATTATATGAGGGTTAATGTACAACCACATTTTCAATTAGAACAATTGGGTTCTAAACTTCAACTAGTTACTGAGTTGAGTGCTAATAAATAATAAATAATGGATACTATGATGAGTAAAGAAAATGATATGTTGCAAGAAGGAAAATTAACAGAAGCGATTGAGTACCTAGAAACAGAGCTCAAAGATGATCCCCTAAATACAGATTACCGCAGTTCATTAATTGAAATGTTATGTATTATAGGTGATTTAGAGCGTGCTGATGCTCAACTTGACATTATTGCTTTAAAGAATCCACAATTTACCGTTGGCGCGACTAATTTGAGGCAATTGTTACGAGCTCAACAATCTAGGTTAGACTTTATAAATGGTAAGTCTGTTCCAGAATTATTTAACGGCACAACGCCATATAGCGAAGCATTGGTTAAGTTAAACATTGAATTACATAATGGTGATGACAAATCAATTAATGATGCAGTGGATTTATTTGAAGAAAAACGTGAAAAAATAGGTTGCAAAGTAAACGATAAAGAAATCAAAGAGTTTCGAGACTTAGACGATACTTTAGGTAGTTTTATTGAAATATTTACGACCGATGGTAAGTATTACTTAGCAGATTTGTCAGATATTCAATATATCATATTTAAGCCAATCGCCTCTACTATAGAAAGAGTTTGGCGTCGTGTTGAATTGTGCATAAAAAATGGATCTACAGGAGAAGCACATATCCCTATTGTTTATGCCAATTCTAAAACTGATGCACAAAAGCTAGGTCGTGAAACAGATTGGATTGATAGTACTGAAAACGTTTCAATTGGACTTGGGTTGAAAACTTGGTTCGCAGATGATAATCTATTAGTTTACTCTGAAATGGAGCGTATAGATTCTCTCACTTAATACCAATTACAATAAATAGCTTTTATTTTATTGCTTAAAATAACATACTTGATCGTTGTCAATTTCGTAAAAGAAATCGCTATTTATATAAACTTACGCTTGAAATTAATCTATTTTACAGTGTAAAATTTAGATAACATAATTAATGTAATGGTATTAATTCGTAACTGTCGCGTAAGGTCGAAATTTTATAACGACCTATCGGCGCAAGTAACCAATCACGGTAGTGAAAGACTAAAAAGCGAGATCTGCACTTAACATTCCAAAAGAGAATAACTATTAAATCACGTTGTTTCTTGATCAGAGACCCGAATTACAGTCGGTTATTGAATTTTGCGGCAAATGACTGTAGTATTGAAGTAATAATAAAGTTTGTATTTTGTGTTAATTTAAATGTAAAAGAGAGCATTGTATTAATGAAAACAAGTACACTAGTGCGGTTACATACGTCAATTTTAGACAAATTAATTGATATGGATCCACATGAAAATCAGGTCGGTGCAAAAACTCAAACTTTATCGTTATCGAACTTAAGGGCGTGTGTATTACGTGATGTACAAAACCTACTCAATTCTAAAACGCAATGGAGCACTTGGCCTGATTGGTATAAAGAGTTAGAAATCTCGCTGTTAAATTATGGTATGTCAGATTTGGCTGGTTTAGCTGTTATTTCTGATGCACGTAAGAGGGAATATTGTCAAGACATAAAAAATATCCTCACACGTTTTGAACCACGTTTTACTGATATACAGGTAGAGTTATTACCTTCGGTAAAAGACAATGAACGTATGTTACCGATAAATATTACAGCTCTGTTATATGCTGATTCGGATCCTGAACATGTCTCTTTCTACTCAGGAATGGGGACATCACATTTAGGTATTTCATTGACGGAAAGCATGACATGAATGATGATTTAATAAAATATTATAATAAAGAGCTTTCTTTTATCCGTCTGATGGGGGCAGAGTTTGCTGAGCAATACCCAAAATTAGCAGGCAACTTGAAATTATCTAATGATCAAATTGAAGATCCACATGTTTCTCGATTGATCGAAGGTTTTGCGTTATTGACGGCGAATATCCGTCAAAAATTAGATGATAGTTTTCCAGAATTAACCGATGCGTTGTTAGGGAAAATGTATCCAGACTACCAAGCACCAATACCCTCTATGTCTGTCATAAAAATGATCACAGAGAATGTCTCTACTTCTGGAGTAGTTTTGCCACGCGGGTCTAAAGTTGAAACGCATGTTGAGGGCATTAAGCCGTGTTTTTTCCAAACATGTTATGATACAAAGTTATGGCCACTAGAAATATACGCAGCAAAAATTCAAAACTCTCCATTTACAGCGCCAAAACCAATTTGGAAAAGCTCTGTTAAATCTATCATCAAGCTTTCTTTTAAGACTGATCAGAAAGATCTTACCATGGAAAGCTTAGGCGTTAAAAATTTACGTTTTTATGTAAATGGACATACTGAGCAATATTCAAAAATCTTTCATTTGCTTTCTGCATCTTGTGTGGGTCTTGCAATATGTCGGCATAAAGAAAAGAAGGCACTACACTATATCGAGAGTTATAATCTCCAATCGTTGGGGTTTGATGATGAACATAAAGTCGTACCTTATAGCCAAAACTCATTTTCAGCCTATCGTTTATTGATCGAACATTATATTTTTCCAGAGAAGTTTCTATTTTTTGAAGTGAAAAATTTGGGCGAACTTTGGAAAAGTATTGGAGATAAGTTTGATTTGTATATCTATTTAAATAAATTATCCGATGACCTAGAAAAAAAAGTAACGGAGGAAAACTTTTTGATGGGCTGCACGCCGATCATTAACATATTTACACAAGACTTAGAGCCTGTTCATATTGAACCTGGGCAATATGAATATAAATTAACCGCGAAATATATGGATGCTGAAATTTCTGAAGTGGTTCAGATTGAAAGTGTTGAGGCTTATGATCAAAAAGATAATAAAATTACAGTATCGCCATTTTATGGAGAAACCCATCCTGCTTATTTAGCACAAATGCGAATGTTTTGGAATTGTAGGCGTGAAGAGTCAAGCTGGGTGGGTGGCAGTTCAGAAAGTGGTACAGAAATGTATCTTTCCTTAGTAGATCAGGCGTTTAATGATTTTTCTACTGATGATGAATATAATACATGGGTACTGCGGATCATTGCAAAGTGCTGTAACCGAAATCTACCCAGCCAGTTACCGATAGGTAGTAAGCAAACAAAGATTCTATTACCAGATCGCGCAGATATTATTAAAGACATACTAATTTTAATGTCACCAACCAGAACAATACGCCCGTTATTACGGGATGCGACGCGTTGGCAATTGATTAATCAGCTATCTTTGGATCACTTTAGTGGAGATGATGGTTTAATTAAATTAAAAGAAACGTTGAGATTATATGACTTTCAGCAAAGCCCTGAGAATAAAGCAGTGATTGACAATATTTATTCACTTGAGCTTGAGAATAGTACAGCAAGGGTTAATCAAAAAGGTCGTATTAGTTTTTGTAATGGTACGGAAATAACCATCACCTTTGCGGTCACTCAGTATGGGGGGAGTGGTGTGTTCTTTTTTGCGACCATTTTAGATCATTTCTTTGCACAATTTACTGCAATTAATAGCTTTACTCGTTTGCAAATGAAAATAAAAGGAAAAAGTGGAATTTTTCATCAATGGCCGACACGATCAGGTAATATTCCCTTGCTATGAGTATTTATAAGCTATTAAAAGATCCGAGTGATTTTGATTTTTATCAAGCTGTTTATACTATTGAGCGGCAACTATTCTTAAAGAGTAACCGACACCGTAAAGTCGGTTATGACTCATTACCACGAAATGAATTGATTCGTTTCAAGTCAGTTCAACAACTAGGCTTTCCAGGTCCACCAATCAGTGATGTTAAGTTACAAAAAGATAAGACTAAGTTCAAAGAAACATCGGTTGATATGAGCGTGTCGTTTATGGGATTAACCGGAACGAGTGGCGTGTTACCTCAGCATTACACTGAATTAATATTAGAGCGGTTACGCAAGAAAGATACGGGTATGTGTGCTTACTTTGACTTGTTTAATCACCGTATTATTTCATTGTATTATCGTGTTTGGGTAAAATATTCATTTGCTATTAATTATAATCAAACTCAGGGGCATGATTCTTTTAGTAATGTAATCAATTCTTTAACTAGAACGTCGACAGATGTTGGTAAATATTACGCGGGCTTATTTCACCATCGTATACGTACGGTTAAAGGATTGAAGCAAATTTTAGACCATTATACTGGCTGTAAAACGGAGATAAGACAGTTTGTTGGTCGATGGCATACCTTAAGTGAACATGATCAGACCCGTTTAGCTGAGCGATCACAACCAGAAGGACAATTTGCCTGTTTGGGGGTTGATACGAGTATCGGTGATAAAGTTTGGAATATTAATTCACGTATTAACATTGTACTTGTTCCGCCAGCTAAATTAAAAATTGACAGTTATTTGAAAGGGGGGGAAATTAATAGATTAATTAAATTGGTGATTTCTTCTTATTTAGGAAATCAAACTAAATTTAATATTCTATTAAAAATTGAACGTCGTCAAATGCCATTGGTTAGTTTGTCGGATGGTGACGTGCCTCTTGGAATGGGCTCTGGTTTGTGCTATCTCAAAAAAAATGAAAAGTTGTCATCTATTATTTCATTATAATAATTGTTCACTTATCAATAAATTTGTTAGGTGATCTTAAATGTAAAGTTGGAATATAACATTAAAAGGAAGAAAACATGTCTGCTATGACTTTAAATAAATTAGTTGAAAAATTAAATCCTACTGTTCGTTCAAGCCTTGAGCATGCTGCGGCAATATGCCATAGTCGAAGTCAATTTACTGTTGAAATTGAACATTGGTTGCAAGCAATGATTGATCAAGAAAGTCCCGATGTTAATTTGATTTTTCAAACCTTCTCGATAGATAAAGACAAATTATTAAATGATTTAAGGCTTGGTTTAGAAAAGGTAAAAACAGGTAATAGTGCAGCCCCTAGTTTGTCACCCCATATTGTTGGATTGCTTCGTCAAACATGGTTAAATACCACTATTGAATTTAATGATATACAAATTAGAACGGCTTATATCATTTATACGTTATTAAGTGATGATTCTCTTTCCAGCCTAATTACACGGTCAGCTAAGACATTGTTTGATTTGGATCCAGCACAGTTATTATCTGCTTGGCCTGAATTGGCAAATCAATCGGATGAATCTCCAGGTGGCATTGGGGCACAACCGATGGAAGCAGGTGGGAAAGGTGTGAGTAAAACACCTAGCCTAGATCAATTTACTGAAAATTTAACCGAGCAAGCGCGTGAAAATAAGTTAGATCCAATTTTAGGGCGAGATAATGAAATTCGCCAGATGATAGATATTTTAACTCGTCGCCGTCAAAACAATCCCATTTTAACGGGTGAGGCGGGCGTAGGTAAAACTGCTGTGGTAGAAGGATTAGCACTTCGGATTGCGCAGGATGATGTGCCTGAGGCACTAAAAAATGTTTCATTACACGTTTTAGACTTAGCATTATTACAAGCGGGTGCAGGTATGAAAGGTGAATTTGAAAATCGTCTTAAGGGATTGATTAAAGAAGTTAAATCGTCAGTAAACCCTGTCATTTTATTTATTGATGAAGCACATACAATGATCGGTAGTGGTGGAGCAGCTGGACAAAATGATGCTGCAAATCTATTAAAACCCGCCTTAGCACGTGGTGAACTTAGGATGATTGCCGCCACAACATGGGCGGAGTATAAAAAATTCTTTGAAAAAGATGCCGCCTTAGCACGGCGTTTTCAAGTGGTTAAAATTGAAGAGCCAAGTGAAGAAGTGGCCGTGATTATGATGAGGGGTTTATTACCTGTTATGGCTGATCACCATAGCGTATTAATTTCTAATCAGGCATTGCTATCAGCGGTTTCTTTATCTAAGCGTTATATAAATGGCCGACAACTACCCGATAAAGCCGTCAGCCTATTAGATACAGCTTGTGCTCGCGTTGCCATGAGTCAAGCATCTACGCCTGGTGCTGTGGAAGAATTACAACGCAAAGAAACTCAACTTGGTGCAGAAATTAAGTTATTAGAAAATGAACAAAAAACCGGAGAAGATCATCAGAAAGAGATAAAAGCACTCGAAAAAGATCTCCAAGATACAATTACTGGCCTCGGTCCATTAACACAAGAATGGGAAAAGGAGCTGTCTCTTGTTCAGCGGATCACTGAATTAGTGCATGCTTTACACCAAGATAGTGTTGAAGAACAAAAAGAGAAGCTTGCGGAATTAACTCAGATAAAAACAGAATTGGCAAAAAATCCTGAACCAATGGTACACTGGCGCGTCGATGATAATTTAGTGGCTACGATCATTGCTGACTGGACAGGTATACCAGTTGGTAAAATGCAGGTTGATGAAATAAAGAATATATTGTCACTTCAAGACACTATGAGCAACCGTATTATCGGACAGGATTATGCCTTAGATTTAATTGCTAAAACGGTTCAAACATCACGCGCACACCTGAGTGATGAAACTCGCCCCATCGGTGTATTTATGTTAACCGGTCCAAGTGGTGTAGGTAAAACTGAAACTGCACTGACGTTAGCTGAACAAGTTTATGGTAGTGAAGAAAATGTCACCGTTATCAACATGTCAGAGTTTAAAGAAGAGCATAAAGTATCGATGCTAGTTGGCGCCCCTCCTGGTTATGTTGGTTATGGAGAAGGTGGTGTCTTAACGGAAGCTGTTCGTCGTAAACCTTACAGTGTTATTTTACTCGATGAAATGGAAAAAGCACATCCTGGTGTACAAGATGTGTTTTATCAAGTATTTGATAAGGGTTTGATTAAAGACGGTGAAGGACGAGATATTGATTTTAAAAATACTATTATCATTATGACGTCTAATGTAGGTACCGACACTACGATGGATTTATTTGAAGATGAAGCAACAGCGCCCTCTATACAAGGTTTATTAAAGGCTTTACAAGATGATCTGCTTGCGGCATATAAACCAGCCTTTTTAGGACGTATTAATGTCATTCCGTTTGTACCATTAAACCAACATATGCTGACGGAAATTACCAAATTACAGCTTAACCGTGTTGGAATGCGTTTTAAAAAACATTACAAAGCTAAATTTTCATACAGTCCCAAAGTTGTCAAAAAAATTGTATCTATGTGTACCGATGCAGGCTCAGGGGCGCGTAATATTCATAATATATTACAAAAATCGATGTTGCCTGATTTATCAGTGCAAATATTACAAAAAATGGCAGAAAATAAATTAACAATAGATGTTAAGGTTGATGTTAAAGGTGACGAATTTACTTATAAAGTGTAAGGAATATTTATGATTGCCACGAGGATCCTTTGTCAATTACATGGCGAGGATCTGAGTAGTTAAACCTTATTGAAGTGTTCATATTGTATAATAAAGCTATCACTATGGCGCTTTGTTAGTGCAATGAACATGACTTTAATAAGACTTTGGTCTTTTAGTTTTCTGTTTTATTTTATAAGTACTCTTTTATTTATAATGTTTAGAAAATTTATCGAGTATAATATTTTTAAAGTAGTCACAAAATAAGCCTAGCATCTAAGCGCGTCCAGTGTGTTGTTCGCGTAGATCATCTTAATCCAATAATGAGATCTCATGTAATCTCATTATCTAATCTCTGTCTTTAGCTAATATTTCAGATAAAGACATAACATTCGATCTATCACTGATTAGCGTAGCTTGTCGTTTGACTGCTCACTTAACGAAAAAACGTAAATATCAATGACAATAAAATAAACAGCTGTTCTTTTTTAAGGCTTTTAATCATTTACTTGTGCGTTGTAAGTTTCATAAAGAGCCCCCCCTATTTACATCAGCTTTCGCCTTGAATTAGGCTGTTTTTCCTGCGTAAAAATTAGAACATATACTTAATGTCATTGGTATAACTATTATAGCGTTATTCTTTTTTATAATGTTTTAACGCAGCGCGCGGATTCGATTCTTGCTTCAATCTAGATCGTTATGATCTGTAGAATTGAAGTGAGTAGCCTTTTATTTTATACCTCGTATTTTGGCACAAATTGCCGATGTGATGTAAATGCGCTTTGTCAGGCATTAATTCGGATGTCAGGTCGAGGTATAACATGAGTGAATGGTTACTCTTTTTTCGATTGTTGTAACGTGGGCTGGCTTTCGTGTTAACGCCTCGTAGGGCTTTGATATTTGCAACAATCAACAAGGTTAAAAAATTTAGATCTAGCGCAACTAGGCCTCAATTTTATGTCGAGTACCTTAGCACAATTTGCCGTTCTAATGTTGCATTTCGAAACAATATGAGTATATACTTGATTTCTTATTAATCTTTTAGTTAAGCTAACTTAATTATCCATATGGTTACTGTTGCATAATATGCAAAATTATAAAAAACTTACAGATCATTACAAAACAATTGCTCATTTTAATCATTTATCAGCAATCACGCAGTGGGATCAATCTGTGATGATGCCAAATGGTGGTAATCATGAACGATCGCAGGCAATGGCAACACTTTCGTTGCATATCCATGAGTTAAGTAGTGCGCAACCGCTCGGCGAGCTATTTGACAAGGCTGAAAGTGAAACACTCAACACAATTGAAAAAGCCAGTCTATATGAAATGAAAAGACAGTGGCAAAAAGCAACCGTGCTACCCGCAGATTTAGTTAAAGCACAATCACTCGCAGGCTCAAAATGTGAACATGCTTGGCGAACACAACGCCATCAAAATGATTGGAATGGCTTTAGCAAAAATTGGGCAGAGGTTGTCAACCTTTCTCAACAAGAAGCACAAATTAGAGCGCAGGCAACGGGTATGTTACCTTATGACGCTATGCTTGATTTTTATGAGCCTGGTATGAATATTGAAAAACTAGACTCTCTTTTTGGAAATTTAATTACATGGCTTCCCAATTTAACGCAACAAGTTCAAGAAAAGCAAACCGCTGAATCATTTATTTATGCCAATGAAAAGTACTCTATTGAAATACAAAAACAACTTGGTTTAGCAGTGATGAAATTGCTTCATTTTAATTTTAATCATGGGCGTCTTGATATCAGTTCACACCCTTTTTGCGGTGGCGTTCCACAAGATGTTAGGATCACAACCCGTTATGATGAAAATGATTTTGTGCAATCACTGATGGGCATAATTCACGAAACAGGACACGCCAGATACGAGCAAGGATTGCCTGCTTCTCTTTTGCACTTACCCGTAGGTCAAGCACGTTCGATGGGCATTCATGAATCACAAAGCCTTTTTTTTGAAATGCAACTTGGGCGAAGTCATGAATTTATTAACCTACTATCGCCTTTAGCAACACAGCACTTTAAACAAAATACAGTCTCAACCTTTGATGCGGCTAATTTGTATAAAATATACACGCGTGTTAAGCCAGATTTTATTCGTGTTGATGCCGATGAAGTGAGCTATCCTGCACATATTATACTACGATATGAAATAGAACGCGACCTAATTAATAGCAAAATTAGCTATCAAGACATTCCGGAATTATGGCATTTGAAAATGCAAAAATATCTTGGGTTATCAACTAAAGGTGACTATAAAAATGGCTGTATGCAAGACATCCACTGGACGGATGGTAGTTTTGGTTATTTTCCAAGTTACACATTAGGTGCAATGTATGCGGCGCAATTTATGGCTTCGATGAAAAAGCAGGTTAACGTGAGAGATGCCATTGAGCAAAAAAACTTTACGCCTATTTTCGACTGGCTATCGATGAACATTTGGAAACATGGCAGTATATCCTCGACGGATGATCTAGTGAAAAACGCAACGGGTGAAATACTTAATCCAATGTATTTTAAGAAGCATTTAGAAGCGCGTTATCTATCAAACTAAGGTTTTTATTTTTATCTGTATTGGGCGTAAATTTATGCCATCCATCGCAAATAATTTATCAATCTCACGACGTTAAATGAGTTACTTTCATTGATGCAATTTTTGTAACGAGAATAAACATTTATACAAATTTCAATTAATGTGATTCATTTTCACTAGATAATATTTCAAAATAAATTTATTGTAATTAGGGGCTGTTGATCTTTGTT
>JAGLDN010000139.1 GCA_023145575.1 Psychromonas sp. | reverse complement strand
AAGAAAAATCAATTGAAATGGCGCTGCGTATTGGCTGACAGTTGGTTTTCATCAATTGGAAACATGAGATTTATCCATGGAAAAATAAAAAATATTTTACAATACCTTCGCCAATTGTGATTTAAGCTCAAAATAGAGTTTTACGCTCTATATGAATCAATAATTTACAGAAGAAAAAACTTGTCTAAATGGACTGGTTTTTATTTTCGCGAAGGTATTGAAAAAGCAACCGTTTAATTGCTCTAAGTAGAGAAGATAAATTACAAGGGTGCTTTCATCGCATTGATTCATTAGATTGATCGGAAACACCGATCTGCGGTCGGGTAAAAGCAATGGAGCTTCCAGTTGTTCTACACCGATAAATCTTTAAAAACAAAGATGGCAGTGAGGAAATTTTATTTTTGATCAGTAATGATATTGAGCTTTATAAAGAGTCTATACCCGTTACCATACAAGATCCAAAATTGAGTCATCAGTTCGGATACTAAGGCAAGACGCAGTATGATGACCTCTCAACGATTAGCTTTGCAATCGTTTGCAGGTAGTTTAAATGAACTGATATTTAAACTTTAATGGCTAGCCATTATCGAATACTGCAACGCCGTCCACTCATTAATTAACTTCGTTAATTAAATGTCGGAGTTTAATGAAAAATACTCCTTTAAACTTTATTCGTTTTCGAGTTGTATCGCAAACGGGAAATATTTGAGACAAACATCTTCACAGTAGATAAGTATCGATTGAATCAGTTAGATCGGAAGCTTTGCGTCTAGACTCGGTTTGCCTCAATATTTGCTATGTTTGGCTACTTTAATGATAACGGCTATAATAACTATTTTTTGGAATAACCTCATGAGTTCAAAGATAATAAATACAAAAATCATCGCAATTATGTTTATTTTATTTGTTGTTTTTTCAAGCGCTTATTTTTTTAATCATCAAATGAGCAACCAGAAACAGTGTAATAAAACATCAGGGAAATGGAATTCACAAGCATGTGCGAAACTTATTGAGTCATATTTATTACGAGATCATTTCTTAATGATGAATTATCCTGATGCTGCACATAGTGTTGAGCTTAATAAAATAGAAATAATTAAAGGTGATAAGTATTTGCAAGGTCATTATAATTTTTCTCTAAAAAAAGCAAAAGGTGGTGATGATCGCGGCTCTTTGAAATTAAGTATGTCAAAAATTCAAGTGTTGGCTGATAATAAAAATCAACTGATCTACTTTGGCGCACCTTTTATTATTAACACTCAAGGCAGTGGCGTGTTTATTTATGTCGGATTGTTTGCATATGAGATCAAAACGCATAAAAGCAGGCACCTTGATTCATTTTTCTTGGGTGATCGTATTCAAAATGAAAAAATTTATCAAAGTAAGGATAATATCCGAATTGATTACAAGGAACATGGCTTAGATCAGGCATTTTCCGATAAGCCAAACAAATCTGTCAGCGTGTCACTTGCGATAGAAAATATCAACGAGCCTAGCAAAAGAGTTCACTTCAAACGCCTTTAGCCTATTTATGATAGTCGAGATAAAAATTAAGATGTCGTTAATAATTGTGAATAGAGTCGTTGCTATGATCATCGCATTGCTCATATCAAAGGATGATTATTAATGGTTAAAACTTAAAAAGAAGGTGTTAACTTACTTGTTTATAGCTTACATTGTAACTAATGAATTAACTTTGTTTTAACTTTTTATATTTTTTAATTTACCTCTATTTTTGCAATAGATCCAAGGAAATTAAAATCTGGAGGCGATCTTGGCATATCGAAATGACTTTTATACTGATAAAAATATAATAGGTTATACTGGCAACCTTGCATTTTTATCTCAGGTTACTATTTATTTCTTTGACCCCATTCAACGTGCTTTTGGACACATCACCCAACAACACTATATGCCACAAAATATAGGTAGAATGGTAGTTTCAATTGATAGAGATTACTTAATATGTAATAGTAAAGAGGGTGATCCTATAGTTCAAAGCGCTGCTATTTTAGATACTCCCAAGATGGATATTAGTCAAGTATACCTAAATAAAATAATAGCAAATTGCGCTTTGGATGTTGGTAATAGCTTGGTTGAATTTTATTGTAGTGATCTTCGACATATATCTAGAAATCGCTTTGTTCATATACCAAAACATAATCATCATGAGAGGATCATGCTATCGGACAGGTTACGGTTACAAACTAATCAACATTTAAAGCCCAGATATAAGTATCTAGAAACTATAGTGCCTGATTATACGGATGTCTTGGCTGAAGACTTTTAAATTTTCACTGAAACCTCCATCTTCAGGTGTGATGGGTATATATCAAAGCATAAAATCTGATCTTGAGGCCTTGCATCAGGAGCAGATTTTAACTGCATAACATCAGTTACTAATCAAAGTGCTTTATTTAATTGACCGCTAGAATATTGAGGTGATGCGCAATTTGACTCACTATCAAGGATTAGCGAAGCTAATCATTTACTGGTAGTTTAAATAAAAGTCATTTAAACTTTATTGGTTAGCCCTTATCAAATACTAGCAAGCTGTTCTCTTATTAATTACGTTAATTTATTGCAGGAGTTTAAATGTAAAAGACACCTTTATGCCCGTGATACTTCATTATGCTTTGTCAAGCTTTAGCCCGGACATCAGATCAAGGCATAACAGCACGTCTATCAACGATTAACGATGCTAATCGTTTTACCGTCGCATTAATGAAGGTGCATTAATATATTATTGGTTACTCCATTTTCGAATGTTATAAAGCAGAGCTGGTGTTTGAGCTAAAGCCCCGTAGGGCTTGGACACTTGTAACAATTAGCATTGTTATAAAATTTAGACCTAGAATAACTATTTTGGAATTAAAGTGTTTATTTTAATTCGACCTTTGGTGATTAACGTAGTTAATCATAGAGAGGGCAATTTTATGTCGAGCTACTTGCCACAATTTGCCGATCTAAATTTTCACTTTTACGTCACATGGGTATAAACTTTATTAATTTTGGAGTTGTACCGCAAACGGGAAATATTTTAGACAAACATCTTCATGGTAGACAAGTATCGATTGAATCAGTTAGATCGGAAGCTTTGCGTCTAGGCTCGGTTTGCCTCAATACTTGCTATATTTTGTAACTTGAATGATAACGGCTATACAAACTATTTTTTGAAATAACCTCATGAGTTAAAAGATAATAAATACAAAAAATCATCGCAATTATTTTTATTTTACTTGGTGTTTTTTCAAGCGTTTATTTTTTTAATTTTAAAATGAGCAACCAGAAACAGTGTAATAAAACATCAGGAAAGTGTAATTCACAAGCATGTGCGAAACCTATTGAGTCTTGAATTTAAGTATTAAGTGCAATTGTTTATGCAGCCACTAATGCCTCTGACTTCCCCGTAAATAATTCATAAGGTGTTTTATAGCCTCGTGATTTTCCTGGGCTGTGGTTGAGCTTATAAATTACCGCCTGTATTTCTTCTTCACTTTGTTTCATAAAGTCTGTTCCCTTAGGGAAATAACGTCTGAGTAAACCATTGGTATTTTCATTTATACCACGCTCCCATGATGATTCTAGATGAAGAAATAGATATCTGCCGCCAGTTTCTGCGCCACTCGTTGGTGTTGTGCAAATTCTTTGCTATTATCAAGCGTTACGTCTTTATATGGCGCCATGCTCTTAATTAATGCATCTGCAGTGATTTCAGCATGCTTACTCTCAATTCTCTGGACTACTGTGCATAAGGTTTTTCTCTCAACCATTGTTACAAAGGCATTTTTACGCCCTTTACCAATAACTGTATCACCTGCCCAATAACCTATCCTTGATTTTAAATCAACAACTTTCAGGCTCATCTATTACTGACTCGATTAGCTCACGGGCTCTTTTACCATAACTACCGTAGCGCTTTTTATGCTTCTACTTCTTCCAAGCCCTCGTTAATTTCTTGTACAACATACCACCTAAGGCTTTGTTCCTATAGATGTATTGATAAATGGTTTCATGATGTAGCTTTATTTTACCCTCTAAGAATAAGCGACCCGCAATTTGCTTTGGTGTTAAATCGTTATACAACCAGTTACTTCAGTTGTTAATTTACTTGCTTTAAACGCTATTTTACGCCTTTGTTTGCTAAGTTCATTAGCTTGCAAAGGCCTGTACCCTCTACGTCCTTTATTTCGCTTTAACGCTCCTGAAATAGAAGATGGTGAACGATTTAGATCATCTGCTATCTCTTTTGGGCATTTACCTGATTTTTTATCGCGTAAATTTGTTATCGTCCTGCTTGTTAGCTGTTTGTAATTCATTTAGCAATTTCCTTTGGCGAGAAAATGGCCGAATTATAACAGCTGGCCATCTAATCTAAGAAATTGCACTTATTATCCGAATTGAGATATAAAAGAATACATTGAAAAAACGTTTAATGTGTTTTATCAAAAAACAAATATCTACCATTTATTACACCAGTTAAACCTGAGCTGGATAAAAACGCAACCTATGCATCCGAAGGAATTAGAGGATGCTCATGAGGGTTTTTAAAAAATTTAAAATAGAGATGATCCTTAACATTCTCGGTTATGTTAGTTTGATATTAGAGCCAATCATTGAGTTAAATATCTAGAAATGTTCGAATTATCTCTGCCTATTTTTGTAAATACTATGTTTTGTTCTTCAAAATACGAAATTGTGACAGGTAAGGATTTTGATTGGGACGCTATTACGATGATGAGCTGTAAGTCATAACAATTCAATAAAATTAAGCTTATATTCATGGGCCTTCAAGGTGTAATGTAAGGCTAAGTACTCGATGATCAAAGTTAGATGTAGCAGATGCGTTATCAATGACGAGTGTCATGATCTCTTGTCGGTTAATTTAACTAATGATGTTAATGATCTGATGAGAAATTTTTGCTTGGGGTATGCGACTCTTTTAGCTTATACGAAAATTAATCCTAAATAAAAAGGGTGATCAGACGTCAATTACTTTGCCCAGTTGGCGTAAATTAACTTGGCTGGTTTCTTGATTTAATTTTAAAGCGTGTTTTCTTTGATAACTTTCTCATTTTGTTTTATAAAGTCAGTCTGGTGAACCAGACGAACTATGGTGGCAACTGTCATCATATTGTCTCACAATATAATATTCCATTCACTAAATGCTTGATGGGTAGTGAACAATAAATTATTTCGTTCATAGCGGTGAGCTATCAATTCAAATAGCACTTGGTTTTCTCTATCACTTTTTGACATAACCAATATTATCTATACCCATGTTAATTCATTTTGCAAAGTCAGATCGGCAAATTGTGGCAAGTACTCGACATAAAATT
>JAGLDN010000138.1 GCA_023145575.1 Psychromonas sp. | reverse complement strand
GATTTATTGACTGTTATTGGTATTAATTTAATATGAAGGTTATCAATTTTTTATTTGTTAACTAAGTTAATCGAATGGTGTCGTTAAATTGAATACTTTAATTTTTTAAAGATTACTTCATTAACAAGATATTGCGCGCAGAAGTAATTCTTTTAAAGTAGTATGATTTATAAGTTTTTACTGTCATTGCTATGAAAAACGTATTTCGTGTGATTGGTATTATCGTAAAGGGGCTTTTTATGGATAAAGAGGAACAACATGAGACTGATGCTTATAATAATAAAGCTAAAGATGTTGAGTTGATTACGCAAAAAAACGAAATGAACGCCATTTCTGAACAAGAGAATATTGAAAATGCTGCCGTTAAAAAGAATATCTTATCTGGTGCCACGGCAAAAAAACATGTTTATATTATGGTGTTATCTTTTTTATGTTTATTCTTAATCTGGTCTTATTTTGCAAAATTTCAAAATATTGCAATTGCTCGTGGTGAGATGGTTCCTATTTCAAACGTTGAATTTGTTCAACATTTAGAGGGGGGGATGATAGATAAATATTTTGTTTCTCATGGTGATATTGTCCACAAAGGCGATTTGATAGCGACGCTTAAAGATTATTCCCGCGAGACTACAAATACAATATCGAGAAAACGTCTTGCCATTGAATATTTATCAAAAGAGCGTTTACACGCACTGTTAACTGATACTAAACCTAAATTTACGCATTTAACTAAGGATAAAGATATTATTAACGCACAAAGAAGACTTTATTACGGTTTAATCGCTGACCAAATACAAGAGCGTAAATATTATGATAAACTCATTAAAAATAAACGCGCAGTGTTGTATAGTATGCACGATCGCTTAAAATCAGCCAAAACACAACTCGGTTTGGTCAATCAACAAGTAGTTATGAGGGAAAAATTATATAAACAACAAGGCGCGTCTAAAATTGAATTAAACAATGCTAAAATTCAGCGCATAAACATGCAACGTGAAATTCAATCGTTAGATGAAAATATATTAATGGCAAATGACGTCATTGATGAAACCTACCTTCAAAAGCAACAAGCTATAAGCACAAGAAAGGTCGAATATAATATTCAATATAAAGAGATTCAGGCACAAATCATAGAATTAGTCGAAATGCGAAAAGTATATAAAGATAAAAAGTCTCGATTAAACGTATTAAGTCCTGTTTATGGTGTGATACGTGACTTACCTATTGACTCTTCGTCTGCTGTGATTGAGGGGGGGGGGGTAATTGCGGAAATTATACCGCTAAAAGAAGGACTAAAATCAGAAATACGTATTCAGCCAAAAGATATCGGTTTTGTATCGATAGGGCAAAAAGTGAGCATGAAGTTTGATACATTTGATTTTAGTCGATTTGGTAGCATTGCCGGTGTGGTCTCGCAGATCGACACTGGAACATTTACAGATCCGCAAACAAAAGAAGTTTATTACTTGGGAGAAGTCACGCTAAAAAAACAATATGTCAATTCAATGGGTAATAAATATTCTTTACTGCCAGGAATGGAAATGACTGCGGATATAAAAATTGGTCAAACTCGAGCGATTGATTTTATTATAAAACCTATCGCCCATGCTCTAAATGAAGCCTTTAGGGAGAAATAAATATGTTTAATAGGCTCAAACGAAAAATGTTTTTTATGGTGATGATATCAATTTTTTTATTGATTGGTATGCTATCAATTATTGTATTTAACATTATTGCGTTAGATAAAAAAAACCATCAAGAGGTGCTGCAATTAAATAAAAGTAGTAAGCTTCTTATTGCAAATAAATATCACAAAACCAAAAAAATAATCGGCATCTTTAAAAAATCAAATAGTGATCCGCTGATATGGGCCATTGTGAGTAATGGTAATGAGATGAACGTTAATATTAGCTATTTGAACAAGCACATAGTTGCAATTAATAGCCTTAATCGTGCTTATGACTTGCTGTCAAAAAAAGTAAGTGGTAATGAGTCGGCTGTGTACTTGGCAGGCGACGTTATTCTCAAACAATTACAAGTGATCCGCAATCATGCATTACTTAATTCTGATATACTAAGCTCTTATCAAGATAAGTATTTAAAAGAAGCCATTTTTTTACTGCAAAATATTTCGACTTCTACCGTAAGCTCAAGTGAGCGGCAAACAATATTAAATCGCTCATACCAGAGTCTCATTGACCAAGCTCATGACATCACGAATCACATGTTGTTCGTGCTATCCCAACAGAAAAAAGCCGCCAACTATTTATTATATAGCTTGATGATTTTGTTAATACTGATTTTTATCATGCAACTTAAAGCCATCGACTCTATATTAAGAAGGTCAAATAAGATCAAAAACAAAGTGTTGTTTATTAGCCAGTATTTTCGAGAAAATAATCCCAGTAATAACAACTTTGTTGGCACACCGATAGAAACTTTATATAACAATGTGAAAATATTGATTGGCGAGTTATCCAACAAAAAGAAAATAATTAACAAATTGCATCAAAAAATGCAAAACTCTAATTTATTAACGACTTTACTTAGGTATGAAATAAATTCACAGACAAGCCTTGTCAGTGGAGGCTTATCTGTTAATGAAAAAGAAGACGTGCAAGAGGGTCCCTTTGATCAAGAAATATCAGGTGCATTGACGTCGCTTGGTAACTTATCAGGCAACTTTAATCATTTGTTTTCACTAAAAGAACATAAAATTAGCTTAGATAAAGAGTTTAATGTACGTGAACAACTCAATAAAATATTTGTACTAATAAACGCTACGTGTCGCGGCTTAAATAAAGACTTTGATTTTCTTATTGAAGATGCGGTTCCAAAAATGATATGTGGAGATGCGAATCAATTTTATTGGTGTCTTTATAGTATATTTGTGCGTTGTATCGAGTCCATGGAGCAAAATTATTGCTTCCTACATATAAAAACAATCCATGGCACGAGTATTGATAATAAAACATTACAGGTTAATTTACTTTGTACATCAACTAAACAACTTAGCCTTTCTTCCTTTTTGGAGAGCATGTACCAACTTGATGCTGGCAATGACTTATTAGATGTAAAAAACAAGGAATTATACCAGGACATCATTCAGAACTTTTCTGAGGGGAGTATTAGTTTTAAAGAAAATGATTTAGACGATTTAAAAATTACTATAAACATGATCATCACACCGAAACACGATAAAGATAAAAAGCTAGAGCTTTCTGTTAAAGTACTAATTTATGCAAATGATGGATTGCAAACATCAATCATTTTAGAGAAATTAGAACAGGTAGGCGCGAATATCGTTCACTGTAAAAGTGATGACGAATTACTTAAACAGGTATCAAAAAATGAGCCCTTTGATTTTGTTTTCATTTCGGATGAGCTTCTACAAAATAAGGTGTTAATTCAAATAGTAGCAGGAAAAATCAAAGCAAAAATAATGCGACTTTCGAATATAAATATTACAACAGGAATAACAGATAGCGTAATTGAAGCACGTCTAAATTTACCGCTTTATCAATCAAAATTAATAGAAGTATTGTCAAATCCTGAAGTGGCCGAAGAAGAAGAAGAAGTGGAATCAGTAAATGTGCTTATTGTTGATGATGATTCATCACAACAATTTATTTTATCACACTTTTTAAAACGAGTTGGGATAGAGCCAATACTTGCAAATGATTGTGATTCAGCCCTAGCACTTATTAAAGAAAATTCATTTGATTTGGTGTTTATGGATTGCATTATGCCTGGTAAAGATGGTTTTGTGACAACGGGGCTAATACGAAAGTATGAAGAGTCACTTAAGTTAAGCGGTGAACTTAAAAAATCAACAACTATCATTGGCAATACATCACTAACGGCAAGCAGTGACATTGATAAATGTATTCAATCTGGCATGGATGCAGTACTTCATAAGCCGTATAAAAAGGAAAAACTACTTGAGTTATTAGCACGACATAAATGATGACATTAAACGTAATGAGGGTGTGAAAATATGCGCATAAATACTTATTGTTTATACCCGTGATACTTCATTATGCTTAGTCAGGCTTTAGATCGGACATCAGATCAAGGCATAACAGCAGTTCTATCAACAATTAGCGATGCTAAT
>JAGLDN010000137.1 GCA_023145575.1 Psychromonas sp. | reverse complement strand
AATCTATTAAACCATGTCAGTATTCGTTTAGTAGATACTGTAAATAAGCATGCTGGTTTAATAAACACAATAAATGGAAGTAGTATCCAAAACTTAACTGTAACAGATCCATCAAGTTTTGATGCTGTTCCAGGTTCTCCTTTTTCATATTGGGTAGGTGATAACTTACGAGAGTTATTTAAAAAAAATCAACCTTATAAGTCTGAAAAAAGAAATGCAGTTGTAGGCTTGCAAACTGGTGATGATTTTCGTTTTGCCCGGATGTGGTGGGAGGTAAGTTTAGAGGATATAGCGCCAGCTGATACCCACAGTGAACTTGCAATGGGTCCGTATTGTCAGTTAGCGCATAAGTGGCAATCATTTGCAAAAGGGGGGAAGTTATCTCCTTATTATAATGATTTGAAAATGGTTTGTGATTGGGAAATAGATGGATATAAGTTAAAGAACTTTAAAGGAGCAGTGATTAGAAATTCTGATTGTTATTATCAATCAGGTTTTACATGGCCCTTAAGAGCATTAAGGTATACCCCCTCAGTGATTCCAAAAGGGACAGTCTTCAGTGTTAGAAGCATGGCATCATTTTGCGATATTGATAGCCTTAAAAGTCTTATAGTACTTGGAAATTCCAAACTATATGACATGCTGTTTAAATTAAAGCTGGGACAATCAGGACGACCTGAGTTCATAGTAGGTGTGGCTAACGTTCTACCCATACCTGACAGCAATTTAAGTGAACACAGAGCTGAATTGGAAGGATACTTTAATGAAGGCTATAAAAACTCTGTAGCTCCATACTTGTGTGATGAAACATCTAGGTTATATTCACGGTGTTGGTTTGAGTTTCTTGATTCTGACAGTCTAGAACAAGCTGTCACTGACTACACAGATTATGCAAGAAAGCAAAAATTATCTATAGAAAATCTTCAGAACAAAGTTGATATAAAAGTCATGGAGTTGTATGGAATAGAACAAAGTGATTTGCCAAAAAGTTATCTGGAAAATAATTGGACGACTGTAACAGGCTTACCTATAAAAGAAGGTGATGATATTTCAAGGTTTTTAGCTAAAGATATTGTTTCAAACTTATTTGGGAGAATGTTTGGGCGCTTTTCTGAGGGTAGCGATATCAATCTTACTGAAAGGGACGCACTGGCCCCCTTACCAATACAAACTTTGAGTTTAGATTACAAATTACCCAATACCTTGCCAGAGTCATTGCAGTCTCTATTAAAAAAAGGTATTGCTCCGATGGGGGACGATTTTAGCGTAAATGCAAATGATGCAATTTCTGAATTATTAGTTTTTTTATATCCAGATAAAGTGAATCTTAATGAAGAAGTACAATTATCTCTAAATGGGAGGAGTCTGAAGCAATACATAATGAAGCCTATGGAATTCTTTCAAGATCACCTAACAAAATATAGTGGTTTTAGTCGGATTTCTCCCGTATACCTGCCCTTAAGTTCATCATCTGGTAATTTTGTATTATGGTTGTTTTATCCAAAACTTAGTAGATCAACTTTGTATGCAGTGATAAATGATGTTCTAGAGCCAACTATTTCCGAGTTAGAAGATAATTATAAGACAGCTAAAACCGTAAATAATTCCCAGCATATAAAAATTGCAAGTTTGCTTGAAGAAGCCAGAGATTTGAGAGACCAGATTAATGATGTCCTGGTGGGAGGCTTCCAATGTAATATAGATGATGGTGTTGTTTTATGCTCGGCACCGTTTAAGAGGTTATTCTTAAATGCTAACTGGAGAGATGAGCTGAAGAATAGGTGGGTAGGACTAGAGCAAGGTGAATACGATTGGTCTTCATTAGCATTAAGTTATTGGCCTCAAAGAGTGTTTAACAAATGTCGTCAAGACAGAAGTATCGCGATTGCTCATAGTGTCGAAAATGATTTATGGCATGAAGTAGAAGTACCAGCCACTCGCGGTAAAGGTACTAAGTTGGAATGGCAGCCAAGAGAGATGACTCCTCAAGAGTACAGCTCATTTGTACAAAAACAACTTGCTCGTTTGAAGGAGTCTTAAATGAACGTTCAGCCTTTGAGTCTTATTCGTTTCATCAATACTAATGCTATAAAAAAGCCAGGGAACCAGGTGTAATCACAAATATGTGGTTTATGGATTTAAAAAATTATGCAAATACAAGAATATATAATTAATAAGGTGTTTGAACCTAGGCTTAAGCAGAGGGTTTTGGTGGTTTACGATCAGAATCACCAATACAGACAACTATGCTTGGAAATGGCTTCAGAAGAGGTAACAGTAGTTGATGCGTCTGAGTCTAGTATTACCAGTAGAGAGCAAGCGCTAAAATGCTTAGCGGGCTTTGGACAAGGTGGAAATAAACTGCTGGTTTACATTCCTAAAGCAGCTCCTTTAACGGACGAAGATAAGCAACAAGACCCTTTTAGCTTGTATGCTGCCAGTGGTGAATTTTTTCCTCAAGGCGATGGTGATAGTTACTTAAGCTTATGCTTGAAAGCCAAACCTGATCATCAAACTCAAATTCGTCAAGCATTTGAGCAAGATGATAAGCCAAGTTTTGACGTGATTAATGGCATTGGTGGTGGATTGCAATGGCCTACTTTGCGCGCATTGTTAAAAGTAGAGTCGTCTCCTGAAATTATTAGGTCATTGATGGTTCCAGAATCAGAGCAGTTATCGGCGCTTGAGTGCAATTCTGCTTGGGTAAATGAAGCGAAAGAACTGTTTCAACAGGTACTTGGTTTTACGTTAACAACTCGTGGCCAAAAGTGGAAATCAGTTAGTGATGAACTTTGGCGATTTATATTGTTTAGTGAATTTGTTTTTGATTTACCTGAAGAGTTACCTGATTCTCTTTCAGGTGTACCCAAAGCCAAAAACGTAGCACAAACAATAATTGAAGATATTTGTGATGGGCTTCGTCAAGACTTAAGAACACAAGAAACATATATTCAACAAGCTGAAATTATTGAAAGTGAAAAAGATGGTCTTAACTTAGTCAATTATTGCTCAAATATAATTAACTTAGGTATACGAGATACCTTTCCTTTTGAAGAGCGAACATTTTTAAATGCAGCCATTAAAAATGTTGAAGAGGACGACTTTGACAGTCTGACAGAGATACTTTCAAGACATACTCATTCTGTTTGGACAAATAGAGGTGAAAACCAGACACAGTGGGATTTAGTATCAGCAGCAAAAAAATTAATTGTATCTTGTACAGATTTACTGAGAGAACTGCCGGATAACTGTGGCAATCAAGATGCGCTAGTAGAGTTTTATCTAACACATCTAAGAGAGGCTGACAGGCTTCAGCGTGAGTTTGAACAGGCGGTTACAGACTACTGGGATGAGGACTCTTTGCTTAGGTCTGTAATAGACAAAGCTCGTAATCAATATTGGAAATTAGCTGAAAAAGTTCAAATATTATTCACTAAGCAGCTTTCAACTCATGGTTGGCCACCGCAAGGCAGAATTAATAACTCAAATGTATTTGATGAATTTGTTGCCCCTAAACTTAGTCAGAGTGGACAGCGAGTAGCGTACTTAATGGTCGATGCATTGCGTTACGAATTAGGACTCGAGTTAGAAAAACAGCTCAAAGATGATTTTGAAATTAGCTTAAAGCCAGCATTTTCATGTTTACCTAGCATAACGCTGGTAGGTATGGCGAGCTTGTTACCAGGTGCCAGAGATCAATTAGAATTAAAGAATATAGATGATAAGTTGGTACCAGTATTAGGAGAACATACTGTAGCAACCGTTGAACAGCGAATGGCTGTATTTGAACGTCGCTATGGTAGTCGTTTTGCAGAAATAGCAGTTGATCGTTTTGTCGATAATGCTCATGTTTTTGATTCAAATGTAGAACTTGCTGTTTTACGCAGTGTAGAAATAGATACGCAATTCGAAAATACACCTAAAACAGCTCCAAGTGTTATTTTACGGGAACTAAAGAATCTTCGTGTTGCTATCAGTATGCTGCAAAAACAGGGCTTCAACCAGGTTGTTATTGCAACAGACCATGGCTTCTTTATGAATCGTCAAGCTGGAGCTGGCGATAGTTGCCCTAAGCCTGCTGGTAATTGGTATTTAACCCATGAACGGATTGCTTTAGGGAGTGGTAATGCTAACGAGCATCACTTTGTAATACCAGCTGAGCAGCTTGGTATTAAAGGTGATTATAGTTCAGTTGCAGGGCCGAAGACTATGGCTGCTTACCGAAAAGGTAAATTGTATTTTCATGGTGGTGCATCCCTTCAAGAGTGTGTAGTACCAGTAATGGAATTGAAGTTGAAGCCGCAAGCGCAACCTTCAGTGCAAAGTGAAGTTATTTCTCTGAGTTATAAAAAAGGTGCTACGTCAATTACATCTCGTCGTCCTATTGTAGAAGTTTCAGTTAGTTCAGAAGATATGTTTAGCGAAGAAAAGAGTTTTGAAATATTACTCGAAGCTCAAAAGTTTCGTTCAACTGAAGTTGTTGGTGAAGCAAAGATTGGTGGTCCGGTTAATGCCGCTACTAGAACAATCACCTTACAACCTGGTGACAGCCAGAAAGTGACGATAATTATGGATGATGATTTTCATGGTAGTTTTGTGATTAAAGCACTTAACCCCAATACACTGGCAGAACACGCTAAATTAAAGCTTAAAACAGACTATGTGGTGTAATTTATGGATGCATTAGACGAAAAGTTAATTGAAGGGTTCGACGGAAAAGTTGTTCGTAAAGATCTTTTACACCGCATAAAGAAAGGCACTAATGTACCTACCTTTGTCTTGGAATTTTTGTTGGCTCGCTTTTGTGCGAGTGATGATGACGACGAAATACAAGAAGGGTTAAGCGCTGTTTTAGATACGCTAAATGACAATTACGTGCGACCGGATGAAGCCAATGCAGCCCAATCAAAAGTAGCTACAAAGGGAAAGCATAAGTTTATTGATAAAGTGCATGTTCGTTACGTTGAAAAGGAAAAGCGACATTGGGCTAGTCTTGAAAATTTTAACTCTCAGCGTATTGCTATTGGTGAGAAGTTTTATAAAAACAATGACCGTTTACTTGAAGGTGGCATTTGGGCCGAAGTCACTTTGCGCCATAATGAAATAGAAGAAGATGATTACGCTTTTTATATTGAAGATTTACGGCCAATTCAGTTAAGTCGATTTGATTACGACAATTATTGTGAAAATAGAGCCCTTTATACTCGTGATGACTGGCTAGATATTGTGATGCGCTCTTTAGGCCTAGAACCAAGTAAGTTAACTAAGCGCGTTAAGTTTCACTTTTTGGCTAGGTTAGCATCGCTTGTTGAAGCTAATTATAACTTTATTGAACTTGGCCCAAGGGGCACAGGTAAATCTTACTTTTATAGTGAATTTTCACCTTATTCGACTTTAATATCTGGTGGCCAAACAAGTAGTGCTTCACTCTTCTACAATAATGCTCGCAGAAAGGTTGGCTTGGTTGGATATTGGGACACTATTGCTTTCGATGAAGTTGGCAATATGAAAGTTAAAGATCCTGATACCATTCAAATAATGAAAGACTTTATGGCTAATGGGAGGTTCTCTAGAGGGGCCGAAGTTATTGCTGATGCAAGTATGACCTTTATTGGAAACTTAGATTTAGGCGTTGAGCAAGTGGTTAACTCGACTGAATATGATTTATTTCAACCATTACCGAAAGAGTTCGATTTAGCTGTGATGGACCGATTCTGCATGTATATGCCTGGTTGGGAGATGCCTAAAAACAGTTCTGAGTTTTTGACTAAAAATTATGGTTTTATTACTGATTACTTAGCTGAAGCTTTTCACTATCAATTAAAGAATACAAACCGATATGAGGATGTAAGTCAGCGCCTTAAATTGGGACGTTGTGTTGAAGGACGAGATGAAAAGGGAATCAAGAAAACAGTCGCTGCTTTTCTAAAAATGTTACACCCACACGGTGAGTGTTCTGATAGTGAGTTTGAAGAATATGTTTGTTATGCTATAGAAGGGCGCAGGCGTGTAAAAGAGCAAATGAATAAGCGTAAACCAGATGATGAGTTTGCAAATATTCATTTGTCATATTTTAATGCCGACAACAAAGAAATTTTTGTTGATTGCCCTGAGACGATTGGTGTTGAAGCGACATTAAACCCAATTAAACCTGGTATCAGTACTGATATTCCTGATGAGGGAGAAAGTCACAAACCTGTAGTAACTGTACAGGCTACTAAAGTTGAAAATCCTACTCAACAAGTGACTATTACTGCCCCAGTTGTTGTACCAGAATCAATCGAGCTTAAAGAACAACACTTTAAGATAGCTTATGACTCGACAGGGCATAGTTACGAATCTTTAATTACGCCGTATTTAGCTAAAGCTAAAGCTGTTGTAATAGAAGATCCTTATATAAGAGCCAAACATCAACTTAACAATTTTGTTCGCTTTTGTGAGGCTGTTTTAAAGCAACCTACAGTGAAAAAAATTACTTTAATTACCTCTTATGATGAGCAAACTAATATCCAAGAAATGGCCGAAGCACTTAAAGACCTTCAGCAAAGTTTACTTGAGCTTGATGTTGAATTAGATATTCAAGTGAATGAAAACCTCCATGATCGTGAAATACGAATTGATAATGGTTGGACAGTAAAAATTGGCCGTGGATTGGACTTCTTTCAAAGACCAGATAGTTGGTTTGGTGTTGGTGTAAATGATTTTAGTTTGCGTAAATGCTTGGAGAC
Organism: Psychromonas sp.; assembly: GCA_023145575.1. Classification (GTDB taxonomy): domain Bacteria; phylum Pseudomonadota; class Gammaproteobacteria; order Enterobacterales; family Psychromonadaceae; genus Psychromonas. The sequence continues at coordinate 5,542 of JAGLDN010000137.1, read as the reverse complement.
TAGCGTTGATATTTTTGAGCATTAGTTACAATGAGGTGTAATATGTTTTCAGTAATTGAGGTTGTTTTACAAAGCAAGCTATTTAAGTTTTTTATAAGTTTCCTGGGAGCGTTTTACCTTTGGTTTATGGTTATCTCTCCTTTTTTTGATGGATGGAATTCTGTCTTGATTACTTGGAAAAACTGGCAGACATTTAATGCTGCAGTTATCGCTTTTATATCGACGCTTATCATCATTCACAGTACGCGAATATCTGAGCAAAATAAGGCAATAAGAAAAAGAAATGCTGCGAAAGCATTTATGCCATCGGCTTTGGCTGAAATATACACTTATGTTGAAGATCTAATTAATCTTTTAGATGACCTTCATCTAGGAAATAAAGAGTTTAAATTAGACTTTAGGCCACAAATATCTGAATTAGCATTGCAGCGTATAGAGAAGTTCATTCAAGAATCGTCACTTTACGATCAAAAGCTTATCGAACATTTAGTTATTGTGATTAATACTATACAAGTTTTTGATTCTCGAATTACAAGCATATTGAGCGATGATGTAATGTCAAATAAAAAAGAAAGAGCGTTTTATCAAATTAATCAGTGTGTATTATTACATTCACTAATTTCTGGCATGTTTGATTTTACCAGGAGCATTACAGATGTTTATGACTTAACTTACTTAAGTAGTGAGAAATTTGCGATTAAAAACTGCTCTTTTTATATGACTGAACCAGAAATTGACAAGTACAAAAAAAGTGAAATAGAATTTAATTTATTCGTTTCTAGTTAGTGTGTTAGTAGGGGGAAAAGTTACAGCCAATGCTCAGGTATTATTAACTCAAATGAGTTAGCAGCATACTTAAGCATTTTAACTATTTCACTGTGTTTTGCTTCATCATAAAGCTGGTGGCCTGCTTTTCGCTGTTCTACCATTTTCTGCAATAACGGGAGATTGAACATCTTCAGCTTGTAAAAGTTATTCCAACTTGGTTGGCCAAATAAATTATAGATAACCTCTGTACTATCTCGCTCGGAGGCTAAACGCTTTTCTCCAGAGATCAATGATAGAGCAATCTCCGCATCGTCTTTATCTTCGTACGTATTTAGTAGTTTCATAGATGCTCCATTTGGAATAAGTCTGTTTAAGGTAATTTAGTAAAAAACCAGTGCAATGCCTTGAATATATTTTAGTACATGAATTGGTGCATCTGTTAGAGCGTAAACACAACAGCCGCTTTAAAGCTTATATGGATCAGTTTATGCCTGATTGGGAGATGCGAAGAGATTTATTAAATAACTCACCATTAGCAAATGAAGAATGGGTATATTAATTCTAAAGCCCGTCCCTATGCGGTCTTCGGCCCGATAGTTGTTTATCTTTAAACCAGCCTCCAATAGTGCTTAGAATGCACTATTGGAGGCTGCTGTGTGTTATTGTCCAATTACTTTTAGGCTCTTAAATCAAGTCATTGAAAGACTTCCTTGTGATGCTTCTTTGATGTGTTCACTTCACCAGCTGATCATCGGTAAGCGATCAAAGAGCTTTTTATTGTAATTGACAAATTTGAGATCTTAATTCAACGATTTCTTTTTTTATAGTTTCAGAATATTTATCAAGGTTAGCAATATCAATTTCTAATTGGCTGAGTTTAGTTAATATTTCGTTAAGGCTCGCAGGCATTTTTATTGGTAGGTTAGCATTTTTCAATAATTCATTTTCATGCTTTAACTTTTGATATCGATCTTCTTTTGGATCAATACCTTTTGTAAGCAAATCCTGAACTTGGCAGGCCTTTAAACGAGCGTCTATAAGTGATATAGACGGGTAAATTCCCAAACCGATATTAATACGTTTTTTCGTTTGAGGGTGTCTATAGTTGAAATTCCATTGTTTAGATCCTGATGTCCTAACTCTTAATTGCAGGCCTCCTCCATCAGAAAGAACATAATCTTTATCTTTGATAAGGGTTGTATTTATTTGTTTTTCTGTAAGTGGAGTTACTTTAATGCCCATAAATCTCCATGATTTGTTAAATAATAGTATTACAAATAGTATCACTATTTACGTGGAATACTATTTTAGTTTGGAGAGTAAACTAAAGTGTAGCTATTTAGCGCAAAGAAAATAGCTGCAACATATTAGCTATTTTTCTGTTGAGAATGCCCATTAATTAGCAATTTTAAGACTCCTTAGTCCGGTAATTGAGTTTGATCCTTTAGATGCTTCTAATATGTGATCACTCCACCAGCCCATCATAGGGCGCCTACGTTCGAGGTAGTCGGTTCTGTTGTAAGCGTTACGCACTTGGTTATCTCCTACATGAGCCAATGCAGCTTCCACAAGATCAGATTCAAAGCCTTGTTCGTTAAGTGTAGTACTGGTAATTGAGCGTAAGCCATGGCTAACTAATCGACCGCCAAACCCCATTCTTTTTAATGCTACATTGGCAGTTTGACTATTAGCGTGTTTTTTGGGATCTCTATCAGATGGAAATAAAAACTCGCGGTGTTCGCTAATTGGTTTCATTATCTCGATCAGTGCAAGCGTCTGATCCGTCAAAGGCACGATATGTTGCTTACGTTTTTTCATTCGCTCTGCTGGTATTGTCCAAGTTTTATCTTTAAGATCGATCTCATCCCATCTAGCCCCAGCACTTTCAGACGGACGTGTCATGGTATGTAACTGCCATTCGATTAAACATCGAGTGATGCGTTTTATGCTCGCATTTGAAATAGCAGTCATTAACTCGGAGAGTTCTTCTGGCTTTAACGCAAGCATATGTTTCTTTTTAGGCTTTTTTAAATTAGCTCTGATACCACTGAGTGGGTTTGCAAGAATAATTCCACCATTAACTGCATACGTCATAATTTCGTTCATACGCTGTGTTAATCGTTTTACTGTCTCTAAGCTGCCACTTGCCTCTATTGGACGTAATAGTTCAATTACTTGGGGAGCGGTAATATTTGATATTGGCATATTTTCCAGTTTTGGAAGAACGTGCTTTTCTAAAGATCGCCAAATATCCTTTGCATAATCAGGTATTACTTGTCCTTTTTTCAGTTCAAACCATTCTAAGGCTACATTCTTCAACGTGTGCTCAGTAATTGCTTTAACTTCATTTCTCATTTTCTCTCGCTCTTCTTTTGGGTCAAGATCTTGAGCAAGTAGATCACGATAACTTTGTGCTTTTTTTCGTGCATTTAATAATGAAACCCCTGGATATTTACCAATGTTGATATTCACGCGCTTTCGAGTACAAGGGTGTTTGTAATTGAAGTTCCATACCTTAGAGCCATTGCTGCGAATGCGCAACTGTAATCCATCACCATCAGACAAAATATAATCTTTATCCTTAATAATAGATTTCTTGATTTTATTATCTGAAAGTGGAACTACTCTAATCGGCATATTTAACCTCTATTTTCCAGTTTTGGTATTACAAATTATAGCACCATTTATTTGTAATACCATATGGCATACAAAAAGTCGTAGCTTGTAGTAGACGCCTATAGACGGCAAAAGACGCTAAGTCATTGATTTTACTATATTGCAGACATAAAAAAAGACGTCCTGAGACGTCTTTAATTAAGTAGGTGGTGGAGATGGGGGGAGTCGAACCCCCGTCCGAAAAGCCTACGTCCTCGGTACTACATGCTTAGTCTGTCTTTAAATTAACTCTCAACACTCCGACAGACAGGATTGCAAAGAGCGAGCCCGATACTATTTCGCGGTTCACCCTCGAACAAGGTTCCCTCGCTATCCAAATGTAAATGACCTTCCAGATCCCTGCCCATTGGAAAAACGTGGGTGGAAGGCTAGCTAGCCTAAGCTGCTAGAGCGTAGTTATCGTCGTTTGCAACTATAACTTTTGCGGCTTTTTTACGAGGCCAGCCGCACCTCGACATGCACCTTGGATTTCATGAATCTCGTCGAGTCCTAAATCATCCCCAGATAACAAACAGATATTAGCAAAAGTATTGCTGTAAAGAAAGTGGTTTTTAATTTATAGCCGTTAACAAGTTTACAAACTTTTTTCACCGCCAAGTCCTAGAAGTACAGCAGGTATAAGCTTTTTAATTTCGCCAGTCATTAAACTGAAATCAGCATCAAAACGGGCGGCGAAGTCATCTTTATCAATATCTTCATTTTGCTCTTGTATTACATCAGAGAATTTAATGCGCTTTAATGCAAACTCTTCGCCAAGGACAAAAGAAATGCTGTCTGACCAATTGAGCGCTAGTTTGGTGACAAATTTATCCGAAGATAAATGCTGTTTTATTTCATCTGAAAGAAGATCTTGCTGTTTACATTGAATGATCCCTCCCCCTTCGAGCGCTGATCGTAATTCCGCTTCATCTTCTAAGGAGAAATTAGTTGGAATATTACCTTCAGTTAACCAATCAGTCATGATCACATCTGATTGATTTTTGAGCTGGATGGGAACGACAGGTAAACTACCGAGGGTGTTGCGCAATAAGGAAATTAACTCTTCAGCTTTTCGTGTGCTTGCTACGTCAATATAAAGCATATCTGTTTCTAGATCTATCCAAGCATAAATTAGAGAAGTTTTGCTAAATGCACGCGGCAAAAGTTGCATGATAATATCTTCTTTTAATACTTCTTTTTCTTTTTTCTTGAGGCTATGTCCTTGCTGTATTTCAATCTCCTCAATCCGTTCATTTAATTGATCTTTAATAACACTTGCTGGTAGCAGCTTTTCTTCTTTTTTTAAGCATAATAAGATTTGCTTGCCAATCGTATGCGTATACATTGAGCCAGATTTTTTCATTGGAAATATCCAACCTAATTTTGAAATATCTTGACTACCACAAGCTTTAAATTTAAATTTGGCAAGCTCTTTTTCGAGTTGCTCTACTGTTTGATCCATAGGACGAGTAAAGCGATACACCTGTAAGTTTTTAAAAAACATAATACACCATCATTGTGAGAATAAAGATATATTTTAACTAAAATAAACAGAGAATAGAAATATTAATTGTTCTGGGTGTTATTTTTTTGTATTAGATCTAATGACACCCAAATATATACCCCTGATCATTGATAATGCTTAGCATTTAGAAAAAACAACTTGGAATTTATAATGAAGAGATCAAAGTAGAGGCATGTAAATATCATTAGCCTATAGACAAAAGAAAATTTTAGGATCTCACCACAAAATGTGTCGGGATAAGAATGAGTGTGACAGAATAAAAGCTATTTTGTTATCTGATGAAGGCTTGTCTGAAGAAATGATATATCAAGCTTTACGAAAGCACCAAACAACGATTAATCAGTACTTATACCCATGTAACGTAAAAATGTTTTTGTCTGGCTCAAGATCGATAATCAGAACAAGGAACAATATTAGATAATTGTTGTTCACTTTTCGATTATTGTAACGCAGTCTTGGTTTTCGAGCTTGTGCCCCGCAGGGCAAGGCAACTAGTGCCAACCTGCGTTATTATAAAATATCTATGTAGAATAACCACTTCGGAATTAAAGTCTTTGTTTTAATTTGACCTTTGACATGGTTTAATAGATTCAC
>JAGLDN010000136.1 GCA_023145575.1 Psychromonas sp. | reverse complement strand
ATTCGATAGACCTGTTGCTGTTGTATAGTTGAATGGATTTACAAGGTAATCAATACACAACTCAAATATTTGTTTGTTTTTATTCATTTAGTCACTTTAACAGGTTTTTAAGCTAAAATTTTAGCTTGCTGCGTAACATCAGTAAGTAAATTATTTACCATTATCAGCTGTGATTGCTAAAATTAAATCATTAAATGATGCTGATAATTCAATCGTTACATCAGTTATAGTTCTCGCTGATTTATCAAAGATCCGCTTCGTTAAAGTGTAACGAGTTAGCCTCAACGATTGTGACCAAAGCACCGCTATGGAGTTTACCGATAACCAAATCTATGTCCAAATCACCAAATAGAGTACACGTCAACAAGATCTGGTCGCTTTGCTATTCCTACGCGATCCTTTACAAACCCATAATCTTTGATAATGCTTAGCATTTAGAAAAAACAACTTGCAATTTATAATGAAGAGATCAAAGTAGAGGCGTGCAAATATCATTAGCATATAGACAAAATAAAATTTTAGAGTCTCACAACAAAATGTGTCGAGATAAGAATGAGTGTGACAGAATATAAGCTATTTTGTTATCTGATGAAGGCTTGTCTGAAGGAATCATATCTCAAGCCTTACGAAAGCATGAAACAACGATTAATCTGGATTTATACCCTATCGAACGGTTTTGGAAAGTCATGAATGAGCATTAAAAAAATAATAAATATTTCCCCACTGAAAAGACTTCCGGCGAAGCATTGATAATTTTTTTTATACCACATTACCAAAAATTGGTTATGCTTTGACCGGTCGAATTAATGACAACTTTCAGACCTTCAATTTTGATGAATTGAAGCATTTTGAAGTAGCATGGGTATATACAGCGAAACTGCCGAATGGGCACATAGCAACCCACCGCATTCCGCTAATCTAGAATTTTACAGCAAGATTTAAAAGTCATGCTTAAAATGAGTCCTTGTGTATGATCGTTGGACAGATAAGGCGTTTTTCTATATATTTAATGAAAATATCAAATTATTATAAGAATTATAATTTATGTTCAAATATGATAGCATGTTTGCAACACTTAGTCGGCTTATGACAAACCCCAAAAAAATAGCCTTATTAGTGATTGACGAAGATGAAGAGACTACCCCAAGGGAAATATCAAACACACCATACCTCTTCGCAACAGAAGAATTAAACGAAGAGAAAAATTCTAACGTGACGGCATGCCAACAAAGGCTTTTGATGTATATGCAGGCAAATGGTTGCCCTGTCTGGTCAATCAACACCGGATACAAGATAAAGTTACTGGAGTTACTGGATCCTTCTTGTGACTTGTATATTGAACTTGTTTCTCAATGTAAATATAACGTAACTCGTACGCCGATTAATGCACTCTACAATGGAAGTGAACACAGTCTAATTAAGAGCAAATATAATGCATTCAATCAAACCACACTGCATTATGAATTGAAAAAACGCTTCATTACCCATCTTGTCGTCATGGGAGTTAATAGCAATGTTTGTGTTAATGCCACTGTTGGTATGGAATGGTGGCCTCTATCATTAGGATCCCCCGATGATGTTCCTCATGATGATCTTGATGATGTTCCTGATGATATTCCTGATGATCCTCTATGGGCCAACGTTGGCAATGGTGCTACCCACCTTGGATATATAGTAATGACCTGCGACCAAATTCTACACGGCCAGCCTGCTAATTGGTCAAACAAACACCCCCCACATTATAAAAATCTAGAATTTTACAGTAAATTTTAGTGAGCCTAATCTAGGGTTCATTAATAGGTTAAATACTGCGCTTTATTGAGATTGTTGTATACGCACGTCAACAACATCTGGTCGCTCTGCTATTCTTTCGCGTTCCTTTATATAACAACGTTCAGCCCTTTTTTTATTAGATCTAGAAGTGTATTTTTTAGCTTTTCTGCTCAAGAATTTGTAGAGCTCTCCCCTTGCTTTTTATATTTCCAAATGAACTTGTAGGTTGTTTCATGGCTAACCTTAATGGTATTTTTAATATTACTCTTTAGTCTCCCAGTAATTCGTGCAGGGCTACATTTCTCTTTGAGTTTTGATGTAATGTTTTCACTCGTTTCAAGCGTCATAACGCGATAGGAAGCAGATCTTGTTCGCCTTTTAATTGCTTTGTATAGCACGAGAACCTCGTTTGCCAATATTGCGTTTCAACTCTGGTGAAATCAAAGATTGATGCAAACCAAGTTGCATGGCTATTTGTTTGATTTATTGTGCTTTTATTAAGGGCGTAAAGTTTGATTCTAGGGCCTCAGTCAGTTGTTTATATTTTTCATTATTTGCATCTCTTGTCACAGTAAAAGTAGTGAATATATATTCAACTTGCTACTTTTACAACTAATTTAAGCTATGCATTTAGAATTGAATCTAAGTACTAATAAAAGACTTCGAAAATCTAGAAACAATCAGCTTCGAAGAAAATTCATCAATGAGGGTTTATGTAGTGTTAATAAAGACGTAGAAATTACCATTATTCCAACATTAAAAAAGTCTTATCCTGATCATTTTTTGAGTAAAAGTTCAGGCATAGATAATGATACTAACTCTCAATGGATAATTTAGCCCGATTGATGGGACAAATAACTTTTTGTACGCTATGCCACACCTCCCGATTTCAATTGCATTCAAAATGAAAGGACGTGCTTCAATTTGTGTGGCGTTCGATCCAATTCGTAATGAGTTGTTTTAGCTACTCGAGGTTAAAGCTCACAAATAAACAATTACCGAACACTCAAAACAAGTGCATCTAAGATATCAAAAATCTAGCTTGCCACTCAATACCTTCGCCAATTTTGAATTAAGCTCACAATAGAGTTTTCCATTCTATATGAATCAACACCTTACAGGCTAAAAACTTGCCAAAATCGGTTGGGTTTCATTTTGGCGAAGGTATTGTGCCACTGGCTTCCCTTTTAAAGCAAAACATCACACATAATCAGATTTAAATATATTTACATTTTTTACCACGGATTGTCGAATATTCGACACAGTGGTAGCCGAGATTTGATCTTGCCTATGTTTTAGCTGTTCTTTTTGATAATTTTTCGGAGTTTGTTTAAAACCCTGAGATATAACTGCGGACGAATTAATCCTTGATGGATCTCGCGTAATGATGACTAACTTTGAAGGCTTAAATAATTACATAAAATCAGGCAATGTTGAGGCTACTAACTCCTATCAATTAAAAGACATGCTCTGTACTATACATAGGCATCCTGATGAACTCAAAGGAAAGATTAACCAAAATCACCTTTATTTGCGTCACTAGTTTTTCAGCTAACATCTTATATTAGATGGTTTTCTATCCTTCTCTTTTCTTTTTGAAAAAACTAGCTGGAGAAAAATAATCTATATAAATCATACTATTTATACCCATATAACGTAAAAGTGCAAATTCAGCAAGGGAATAGTACCAAGGTGCTAGGCATAA
>JAGLDN010000135.1 GCA_023145575.1 Psychromonas sp. | reverse complement strand
GGTCGAATTAAAATAAAGACTTTAATTCCTAAGTAGTTATTCTACACAGAGATTTTATAACAACGCTCCTTGGTACTAGTTGCCTTGCACTGCGGAACACAAGCTCTAAAACCCAGACTGAGTCACCATAATCGAAAAGTGCCTAATATTGTGCCTTGTTCTGATCATCGAGCTTGAGCCTGACAAAGCATTTTTGCGACACATGGTTATATAAAGGATTAATATGAGAAATCTAACGGAGATGCAAGGAACTCGCAATAAAAAGACAAAAAAAATAACGCCAAACACTCAGATCAAATAAAGGACGTGTACCCAATAAAGCACATGTGTATTATGTAAACCGTTACCAATATTATTAAGATGTGCGGTGGCGAATAAAATAAGCCGTGCATTATCTTACATTTCATTTCTGTGACAATTATCAATTAAAAAAAGCCTTTTAATTAGTCAGCTAAGAGACAATTCAGCAAAAAATAAGCTTACTTATTCATTTACACAATATGGTTACCTCTGTATAATTTCAACTGAAAAGTTTTGTCTTTTCTTGCTCTTTTAAAACTAATGGTGAACAAATGCATCCAATGCTCAATATTGCAATTCGTGCTGCGCGTAACGCAGGTAAAATAATTGTAAAAGGCTTCGAAAATCTAGAAACAGTCGAGTTTGAAGAAAAAACACTTAATGACTATGTTAGCAGTGTTGATAAAGACGCAGAGCTTGCCATCATATCGACATTAAAAAACTCATATCCTGATCATTCTTTTGTGTGCGAAGAATCAGGCATTGAAAATGGTAAAGATATTGACCATAAATGGATAATTGACCCACTTGATGGGACCAATAACTTCATGCGAGGTATTCCACACTTTGCGATTTCAATTGCACTAAAGATTAAAGGGCGCACTGAAATTGGCATAGTGTTTGATCCTATACTTAATGAGTTGTTTTCAGCTGTTAGAGGTCAAAGCTCACAAGTCAACGGTTACCGAACACGCACAACTAGTGTATCTAAAATAACTAAAACATTACTCGCAACAGGCTTCCCTTTTAAAGCAAAACATCACACACAATCATACTTAAATATCTTTAAGGATTTTTTTTTAGAAGTGGCGGATATGCGTCGCAGTGGAAGCGCGGCACTTGACCTTGCCTATGTTGCAGCAGGCCGTTTTGATGGTTTTTGGGAATTTTCCTTAAAGCCTTGGAATATTGCCGCTGGTGAATTAATCCTTAAAGAATCGGGGGCAATGATGACTGACTTTGAAGGCGGAAATGATTACATGAAATCAGGTAATGTTGTGGCTGCTAACCCTAAGCTATTAAAGGACATGCTGTGTGTTATTCGTAAGCAGCTCTATTGAATATACCCTTTATCGTTCAAGATGAAAAATATATACCCATGTGACGTAAAAATACTTTGTCAGGTTCAAGCTCGATAATCAGAACAAGGCACAATATTCCCTTCGGTAGGGTTAAACAAAAGACTTTAACCCTTTATTGTTGCTCACTTTTCGATTATTGTAACGCAGTCTTAGTTTTCGAGCTTGTGCTCCGCAGGACAAGGCAACTAGTACCAAGGACCGTTGTTATAAAATCTCTATGTATAATAACTACTTAGGAATTAAAGTCTTT
>JAGLDN010000134.1 GCA_023145575.1 Psychromonas sp. | reverse complement strand
TTTATTTTAATTCGACCTTTGGTGATTAACGTAGTTAATCACCAACAGGGCAATTTTATGCCTTGCGCCTTGGTACTATGTCCCTTGCTAAATTTGCACTTTTACGTCACATGGGTAAATATTGAAATATTTTCCAATTTCGAATTAATTATTACAGTATAACCTATTGGACGGATCTTCTCATTCTCAATAGTAGCATCAAGTATCCGAACTTCCCCACCTGTACGCATGGCATTCACTGGGTGAGAGATATAAAACCGATATTCAGTCTGCAAAGGACCAGTATTCTGATAAGGTTCCTGATTGAGGCACCTTCTAAAACTTCCCCTCCACCTATCAACAAATGCCATCACATCTAGCGGATCAATCAACGCAATATACAATATTATTATCCCTCTATTACCGCATTTATATCATTCTCTGTTGTCGAAAACCTTCCTCTAATAACAATTATGTTAATGTCTCTACATTATCTGAAAACGCCATGGCAAAGAATAAGTATTCAATGACTTGATCAACAATTTTCATAAGTATAATTCGTTCATGATCAGTGAAGTCTATCTTATCCATGAAGAATATGGTGAAAAAAACAAATATCCGCCCTTTTTCGTGATCTTCAAATATATCTTCCACAGAAAAAGGCTTTTGATATTCTAGATTGTTCTCTACAAGTTGCGTATCAAACATAATCTGAGAGTAGCTAATTTCTTCACCTATTCCTGATGCGAAAACATCATTTTCCACTGTACCACTTACTGTAGATTTTTTTTAACACGTTTCCACCATATTTTATTAAATAGTAGCATGATTATCATAAGTTAGAGATTATTGATCTTTGCTTGAGTTGTATGCAATTAAATTAAATCTTCCAGTAAATGACTTTAATAGTTGTAAACTTTGCCAGTTGAGTATATCTTTACTACTTTTCCTCCAACAAGATATGCAAATAATGATACAACATACACAACTAACTGAGCCACTAAGGTCAAACTTTTAATCATTAATAAAAATGGTATAAGCCTAACCATAGATTTATCAACTTAAATCTAAATAGTCGTCATAGAATGATAAATGTATGGCATATTACTTACAAAAAGGGCTAATTAAATGAAATATAAGTTTGAACGTCTCCCTACAATCCCCGAAAACCATGAACTAAATTTAACACAAGAACATAATGTTGTTATTTCACAATCATCTATGTGTGTTCTGTATAGTGAAATTGGCGACATGAAATTTAGTGACTTAGAAAAAATGAAGCTAAGATCTTCTTTTATGTTAACTGTTCTAGCTTCACAAGAAGCAATGAAGGCTTCTCTAAATAATTTTCGTGGTCATGAAAAAAATATTAAATTATGGTTCGGATCCGCTGATAATGAAACTATCAAGTACATAAAAGCCAGTGTCAATTCAATTCATCAAGTATTAGGTGATCCCATGAAAATCTTAAAATTTGTTGATACACGAACGTCAGAAGAGCAGCATGCTAGATACGAAAGATTCGAAGATATTCCAGAAGATCAGGGAGAACCTGTAGATACAGGCATTAATTACCAACGTTTATATTGCTTAAATAACTCAAGTTATTATAAAACAGTTCACCCTACGTCATTTGGCTATCAAAGGTTGCTTAATAATAAAAAAAATAACAAAATTCAAAATCCAGAGCTCTTTTTTCGCTATGCAAAAAAGATACCATCAGTCAATCAGGTACATATTGACCCAATGACGGGTCAAAAAAATCTAATAATTCCAGATTTTGGCTATCACATACGTGTTAGCCCAACCATGTTATCCCCTGTTACACCAGACTCGGAAAGAGTACCAATTATTTATCATCTACTAGCTCATCGTGTATTAGGCACTATGAATCCATATTTTGATACGCCAAGAGTCGACCAATTCGATCCAAATTTATGGAGCAGATTACGATGCTATAATATAGCGAGAAATAATCCTAAAATGTCGCTTCAACAATCCGCAAATTGGGGCTTCTTTGCGTGGAGTTTTATACAGATAGATAAGGAATTTATTGATGAGTGTAGTGAGCTATTCGCAACAACGTGAGCATGATAAATTATTCATGGACACTAAGGTATACAAATAATCTATACCCGTGATACTTCATTATGCTTGGTCAGGCTTTAGCTCGGATATCAGATTAAGGCATAACAGCAGGTGTATTAACGACGGTACATTAATATTTTATTGGTTACTCCGTTTTCGAATGTTATAACGCAGAGCTGGTGTTTGAGCTAAAGCCCCGTAGAGTTAAGATGGTTTAACAAATTAAGGTAATTCAAGCACGATTGCTTGTTGATTGATTTATTCAACAACGCCGTCCGGAACGTGCTTTTTATTCGATTGTTTTTCATATAAAGCGTAATCACAGCTTGATGAAAATGTAAAAAATAAACATAGTTTTACTTTCAGTGATTTATAGAGCAATATGCTAAAAATTACTAATTTATTCATGTTTCTGGGATGTGTTTACTAATGAAATTTAATCTAGGGGTATGTATATCACGCAAATGAAGGTTACAATTAATGGAAATTTTTTCATCGCTATGTTTTTTTCTGTTTTTAATAGAAAGAATTGTTAATTATTCACACTCTGAATCACACAAAGAAATACTTAATAGTAAAAAAAGAATTTCTCGTAACTTACTAATAGGTATCGTATATCGAGTTTTATTCATTCCTCCCTTTTATAATCGCCCCTGTCGTGATAATGACAAAAAGTAGCGCTGACATTGAATTCTTCACAATTGATAACACATTAATACACTTTGTTCTATGCTTGCTTATATACGATTTAACTAATTACTCAGCACATGTTTTGGTTTATAACGTTGATTTTTTTGTGGCAATTCCATTCTGTACACCACTTAGATAATCAATTCGATTGTAGTACTAAATTTAGTCAACATTTTGCAGAGAAAATATTTGTATTACCAATACATATTGCTGTGTTTATGTTGTTTTCTATGACACCTAGCGAGCTGGCCATTTTTGGTGTAATTGGAACGTTAAATGGAATATTTCATCATTCAAGAATACCTATTACAGAAAAATTACAAGGGCGTTTTCATCGCATTGATTCATTAGATTGGACAGAATATCCGATCTGCGCTTGGGTATAAGGAATGGATCTGCCAATACTTTTACATCGACAA
>JAGLDN010000133.1 GCA_023145575.1 Psychromonas sp. | reverse complement strand
CATCAAAAATTAAAACGAGATCATCAGATTCAATTTGACGCACCTTTTTTTTACATTTACCCACCAATCAGCCGAAGTAATCTGTTTGTGAGATAAGAATCGGGTAATTTGGTCGGGACTGACCTCTCCATCTAAAAGATTCGATAGACCTGTCGCCGTTGTAAAGCGCAATGAAGTTACAAGGTAATCAATATACAGCTCAAATGTTTGTTTGTTTTTATTGATATCGTCACTTTAACAGGTTTTTAATCTAAAATTTTAGCTTACTGCGTAACATCAGTTAATAAGAGGGCAGCTCGACGGTATTTGATAATGGCTAACTATTAACGGTTAAATGTTTTTTTAATTAAACGACCCCTGTGCTTAATATACGAGCTGATGACAAAAATTACCTTGATTGGTAACGGGTAGATCCCCAAACTACTTAAATATCAAAATTCAGCAATGTAAATTTTGCAAGGACATTAGGTATAAAATTTAAGTAACGTTATTCTCTATAGAAATTTTATAAGATTGTTGATTTGTATCAGTTATTTAGACATGTAGGTTTCTAGCTTGTAAGCCAGCCTTACGCTCAACATGTGAAAAGAGAATAAGGATTTACTCATGTAGTGCTCTTATCTGACACTCGTGCTAATGCTTGAGACATCATCTTTACCTCCCATTAATTTAAACCAAGATTGCTTCATTATACAATATGTGTTCAAATTATAAATTATGATCAATATTTTAATGTATAAAATTAGGCTGATATTTTTATGAAAAATAGACAAAGAGAGATCACACTAAGATTTTTAGCAGAGCCACAAGATGTTAACTTTGGTGGAAAAGTGCATGGTGGGGCAGTAATGAAATGGATTGATTTAGCCGCTTATGCCTGTTCAGCGGGTTGGTGTGGATATTATTGTGTCACCGCTTATGCCGGTGGTATTCGTTTTGTAGCACCTATTCATGTAGGTAGTCTCGTCGAGGTTTCAGCTAAAGTTATCTACACTGGTCGTTCATCGATGCATATTGCCGTTGAAGTCGTTGCATGCGATCCAAAATCTCTTAATCGTCGCTTAACGACTCATTGCATTGTTATCATGGTTGCGGTAGATGCTCATGGTGAGTCAATTGCAGTGCCAGAGTGGATACCAGAATCTGATGAAGATAAGTGCCAATTTGATACCGCCAAAAAGTTGATGGGTATGCGTAAAACAATTAGTGATGAAATGGATATATTTGTTCTTAAAAAAGACTAGGGAGGGTTTTTCTTTCAAGATTTTTTGCTGCGGTCTGTTGACTATATCGAAATGAAAAATAAGTAAATCAAATTGTGAAATATACTAGGCATAAAATTTTTAGTTAATGCTATTATTTAAGAATTTATGCATAGGAACTCGTTACAATTTGTCTTGCTGACTTTTCATCTTGATAGTCACATGGGTATAACAGGACAGGCTATTTCAATTAATTAAAAATGGTTGTTTAACGGAGGAATGATGAATCATTATTTAACGCGAGCGATACGTGCGTGTGATTATGTCATGAATACTGTACGAATTAGAACTGTAAATCGTGATGAAGGTATAAATCTAGTCTCCAGTTTACGTAATCATATGCTGGAAAGGGCACAATTGGGGAAAATAAGATCCGTTATTACGGCACAAACAAACACCCCTTGGGATCTTAACTTTATACAAAAACTGGCAGATGAAGTATCAAGAACACAAACAGGTAGTTGTGGCGAACAAACAGCGCTTGCATTTAATTATCTGTTTAGCCGGGGAGAAAGAGGGATGGCAATTATGACGATTGCTGGGAAACATATGTTTCTTCTTATTGGCTTAAAGCAACGGCCACCTTTGAGTTCAGTTATTTTTATTTCTGCAGGTTCTCCTGATGAATGGGGAGAAGATGCCGTCATTTGTGATCCTTGGTATCAAGAATGGTTTGTTGCCAAAGACGAGTGGCATAGGAAGGTAGATTGTATGATCGGTTTAGGACATGCTAATACAAAGCCTAAAAGTTTTACCTGTGAAGCAGAATGTTATTTTTATTTGCCCATTTGTTTTTAATTTTTTTATTTGACATCAAATAGTCAAACGTGTTGAATTTTCATTTTGATGTAAAAAGTTACTTTTTGATTCAATATTTGCTAAAAAGTGCATTTTAAATAAAGTATCAAAGAGTTAGAGTGAATATTATGCGCAATGACTGCCTTTTATAGCAAACGCATTAAGTATGTGCTCTAAATTTTTCGCATGAAAAGTGCCTTAATTCAAGTCGTAATTTACTGTACAAGCTTATTTACTTTATGAGCATTAAAATCCAGAAGTCAGTCATTTTAGCCAGTAAAATAGATGGGCTGTTTAATATGATTGCTATCAGTTATTACAACGCTGATTGTGCTAGTTTCCTTGCTCTGCTATCCGAGTTAATGCCTGACAAAGCAATTTGAATTAACATGGATCTATCAGTAATTTTCCAATGGCGTTGTGTATATTGCAGTCGTTTATCTTTTTTATTTTCGCGCATTTCCTACATTACACGCGACAATACAATTACCAGTGTTAGCGCAAGATCAAGTTGGTCAATCGTTGTCATTTGATTGCCTATCATGTGAGTCGAGCAATCTTGTCGTACAGAGACATCTATACCCATGTTACTTCATTTTGCAAAGTCAGCCAGTTTCCTTGCCTTATGGGGCTTTAGCTCAAACACCAGCTCTGCGTTATAACACTCAAAAAATTGAATAACAATTAACTCATGTTATGCCTTGATCTGATGTCGGATCTAAAGCCTGGCAAGGCAACTAGTCCCAAGGCGCGTTGTTATAAAAT
>JAGLDN010000132.1 GCA_023145575.1 Psychromonas sp. | reverse complement strand
GTCGAATTTTATGCCTAGCACCTTGGGGTTATTTTCCTTGTTGAATTTGCACTTTTACGTCACATGGGTATAAACCCATCGAATGCCTTTGGAAAGTCATGAATGAGCATGCAAGAAATAATAAATATTTTCGGCGAAGCATTTATTTTTTGCATTTATTTTTTTCAAAACAAGCCGAATTAGAGCATCGTAGAGCAGGGCAACTATCATCAAGAAATGTTGTGATAACTTACTGTTCACAAACAAGTCGATTTAGACTAACTCGGTAATCGGTAATCGGTAATCGGTAATCGGTAATCGGTAAGAAATGAAATTTTTTTAATTCGATATAAAGGCAAATTTCAGCCTAGCCACTTGGTACAATTAACCGAGCTGATTTGTCATTTTGAAATATCATAGGTATATATTTAGCGTACGCTATGTTTCATCATGCGCTCTTTTTGTACTTTCCATTCACGCTCTTTTATATCAGCGCGTTTATCGTGATCTTTTTTACCTTTTGCCAGTGCGAAAGATATTTTTACCCATGCTTTTTTCCAATACATTGAAATAGGGATGATCGAATAGCCTTGGCGTTCCACTTTACCCAGTAAATGGTTAATTTCTCGCCTTTTCAGCAGTAATTTGCGATAACGGACAGGATCGCATACAACGTGAGAAGATGCTGCGATGAGAGGGTGGATCGTCGAGTTTAATAACCAAGCTTCGTTATTTTTTAAAAAGATGTAACTGTCTGCAATATTTGCTTTACCCTCACGAAGTGATTTGACTTCCCAGCCTTGAAGTTCAACGCCTGCTTCAAAGCGCTCTTCTAGGTGATACTCATGGCTTGCTCGTTTATTGCGTGCAATAGTGTTATTTTTATTTTTGGGTTTTGATTTATTCTTGGACATAATAAACGTCTGTGCCTTTTTTATATAATAGGTAATACTAATGACATTTAGCTTGTCTATACCCATGTCACTTCGAAATGCAACGTTAGATCGGCAAATTGTGTTAAGGTACTCGACATAAAATTACCCTCTCGATGATTAACTACGCTAATCACTAAAGATTGAATTAAAATAAAGACTTTAATTCTTAACGAGTGGCTCTAAATCGAAATTTTAAGTATTGTATCTGTGAACAAGTTGCCTCACTGATTTTCAATATACTCCCATAATCACTCGAAAGACGTTTATTTTTGATTGAATTCACATATTTTTCTGCGTACAGGACTGTCATGGTCTAATAAGGTTTACTTAGCATAGATCTGATTGTTATTTTATCTCACTTAAAGTGTGAAAGATGTTCATTATAGTGCATTTTTGGGCTGGAGATAAGTATTTAACCTCTAATTCGCTGTATAAATATGAATATCTTAAATGATTGTATAAATTTTAAGTTTTATTTTTTATTAATTTACCCAATAGTGTAAAATACATTTTTACATTTTACATAAGATCAATTAAATGCCCGAAGTCTCTCGCAGTGCCTTACTTATGTATAGTGCCGATGAAATGTTTCAATTAGTGAATGATATTGATGCATACCCCGAGTTTTTAATCGGATGTGTTGGATCGCAAATTATTTCAAAACAGGGCAATGCACTCTATGCGTCCATTGAAGTAGCAAAAGCTGGGATCCATAAAACCTTTACGACTGAAAATACCTTGATCAATGGTCAGCGTATTTCCATGAAATTAGTTGATGGCCCCTTTGAACATTTGTCTGGAAATTGGCGGTTTCTTCGGCTTGATGATAAGGCGTGTAAAGTTAATTTTGATTTGAGCTTTGAGTTTACTAGTAAATTAGTTGAATTTACATTTGGGCGTATTTTCAATTCGCTTGTCGGCTCTATGATGACATCATTTGCAGCGCGTGCCAAGGTTATTTACGGAGAGAGGTAAATGTCATCAGAAACAATGCTAAGTATTGAAGTCGTGTATGGGGTACCTGAAAAACAAGTATTATTAAAGACTTTAGTGCCTGAAGGAACAACGATTGAAGAGGCAATTGTCTTATCAGGTATTGTCTCGCATTTTTTACAGATTGTGCCTGCTAAGGCAAAAGTTGGTATTTTCAGTCGTATTGAAAAATTATCGTCACACGTTAAACAAGGCGATCGCATTGAAATATATCGACCGTTAATTGCAGATCCTAAAGAAATGCGAAAATTACGAGTGGCTAAATTGAATAAAAAACAACCATGAAAACTTTTTTTTGTATATGTTTTTGTAGTAACCGCCAAGCAGATCAAGTTAAATAGTGTTCTGAATTTATTGGTCGTGATCAACCTGAATTCTGGTCAACTAATATGCATTTCCTTTGATTTTATCATATTTCGAAATAATAAATTAAACCATTATTTAAAATTAATTTTTTACAAAGAAGCTGTTCAAATATATTGATAAATTTAACGTGTATATTTGTTTGATAATTTCGTAAATTACAAACAATTTTAGAGTATCATTCGTGTTAGTAGTAAGATCTTCCTCAGTCGTATCAATGTGATCCGCGAATTTTACTTCTCCCTGTTGGTTTGCTTCATAATCATCTTTAGTTTGTTTCTTATGTTGGTTTAGCTGATCAACAAAGGTCATGACACTCAGAGAATGAATCAATACCATATGCCATATTTGTATGTTATCTTTGATAATGGATCTCATTTAGAAAAACACTTTAAAGTATTTTCAAATTTTTTTTTGATTACAACATGGAAATATCATTATCACATTTACAAAAAATAAGACTTGGATCAGAGCACAAGATGTCTCGTGATAAGCGAGATTGTGATCGATTAAAAGCTATTTTACTATCTGCTGAAGGCTGGTCTGAGGAAATGATTTTTCTGGCGCTAGTGAAACACAAAAGCAGTATTCATCCAACCTTCATGAGAATTCTTCGACGCAAAAAAACAGCTCAAATAATCATGGTTTAGACAGTCTCTTAAATAGCATTCAAACTGAATTGGTAATAGATCATTTAACAGACGTTACTTTCTTTAGTATAAGCGATATATGTGAGTATATAAAAACAACTTTTTCGATTGAATATAGAGTATCTGGACTACAAAAATGGCTACATCGTAACAATTGCAGTTATAAACAACTTTAAGGTATACCTCACAAATTCGACCATGATAAACAAGTACATTTTATCGAAGAATATCATGAGCTAAAAGCAAGTGTATCCAATGATCTGCCCATATTATTTATGCACGCATCGCATACTACAGTGGCAACAAAAGTGAACAGCGGTTGGATCCCAACCGTAATGGATAAATAAATATAAACAATAGGAGATGTGATTCAATGAGTATCAACCAATCAACCAATCAACCA
>JAGLDN010000131.1 GCA_023145575.1 Psychromonas sp. | reverse complement strand
GGTTTAATCTTGAACTATCATGGGTCTAGCGATACATGGCAAATCAGAGACCGTCATTTTTCACAACCAAGCAGATGACATGCACGTTACAGTGGTCGTGGCGCTTTAATGATCAGTTAGTGTTTTGAAAATCTACTGTACATTATTTGCTAATGTGACGTTGCATTTTATATCACATGGGATCAACAACTCGTTTAGACGTTATTTAATGTTAAAAAAAAGAGGCTTAAAAAAGCCTCTTATATTTAATACGGATTTGTTACCCGTGTAAATGTCAGATTTTTAATTGATATTATAGTCGCTTTTTTATTTTGACTCGTGACTTGTAGTCTGAGTTTGGTTATTAGTTACACGCGCGGCCCCAACTTTGTTAAGCGTGGTTGGACGGCCAGTAGGATCTAAATCTCCTCCTAGATCACCTTCAAATAATTTATTAGTATGAATTTTGAAAATATTAAGATCAGTATCTCCAACATCATAGTATTTTCTTGCTAATTTATTTTGAGTAAGATCTTTAGGTTCGTTTAATTTCCAGTCTGTAATACCAAATTCAAGGCTAGGAAGTTCACCAGCATTTGCCAACCCTACAGTCTCAGGATTTTGAATAGTGACTACTACTGTCTTTGACGTCCTATCTATTTTGGTATGTTCATCTTGGGATCCTTTATTTACAATTTCACCAAGTTTGAATGTACCCGTCATTGTTATGTTTACAAGTGGTTGTTGACACGCAGGATCACTATATGATGTATCGCTCATTATGACTGTACTACCATTATAGGTTTGCTTTTCTTTAACGAAGCTACTCGGATTATCAGTATCAGTTTCAGCGACACATTTATATGCCCAAGTACCTTTAAGCGCAGCAGGAATAGGAATAACAGGAGTAACAGGAGTATCAGGAGTAACAGGAGTAACAGGAGATGGCGATTTGTGTTTACCACAGGCAACAAGTGCTAGTGAAAACAAGATAATTGTACCTACTTTTAATGTGTTGTTAATTTTCATTGTTATTTCCTCTTAATTTAAGACAAGTTACATTTAATATATAACCATGTGACGAAAAGATGCAAAGTGAGCAAGGCAAATAGTGCCAAGGTACTAGGCATGAAATCTCCTTGCTGATGGTTAACGTAGTTAATCATCAACAAGGAGATTTAAAATAAAGACTTTAATTCTTATCGAGTTATTCTAAGTCAAGATTTTATAACTTTGTTGATTGGTGCTAGTAACCACCCCCTTCGTGGTTTAAGCTCGGTTTTTTATGAATAAAAGTCATTGTTTCGTTATAATATTCGAAAATGGAGTAACCAATAAATCTTCGTTAATGCGAATGTTAAGCAACAGCTAAACGATTAGTATCGCCTATCGTTGCTAGACCTGCTGTAACGCCTTGCTCTGATGTCCGAGCTAAAGCCGGATAAAACAATTTTACGTCACATGAGTATAACCGCAAACACAATGAATTTTAGCAAAAAAAAGATTATACTTTAATGGGTCAACAATTGCAAGGTTTATCTTCTTGCATGTTTACTGCTCAATTGTATGAAAAATAAATGCTACGTGAACAAATGGTATATATTTAAGGCAACATGCTAATATGATATTACTGACGGTTGAATAGAATTAAAATGAAGAGTGTTATGCAGCAATACTGATACTAGGTAGCGAATATTTAACAACAATCAGTCGTCTTGTTATTTCTTGGTGTAGGCAGTGTTCTTCTTGGAGCATGATGTACTTCAGGGAGTTGTTCTCTCTACTCATGTGACGTAAAAATGCAAAGTCAGATCGGTAAATTGTAACAAGATACGAGGTATAAAATCGACATTTATGTCATTGTGCGTTTTACGTTTTACGTTTTACGTTTTACGTTTTACGTTTTACGTTTTACGGGCATGTAAAATTTATGCAATTTTATTCCGGTGGTGTCTTGATTTACTAACGACACAATCCATTGGCTTTAAATTTGTGCTTTTGTTTGTCATTTTGAATAGGCTGGTTATTATGTTATTTTAACCTTGTGCTGCATGAGCAAATGGATGTCTATACCTATGTCACTACTTTGTCAAAATAAGATTTTATCAGGACATTGCTTCTTATTTTTTGATCGCAAAATGTTCTTAGACCTTGTTTAACTTTAAAATTATCGCCACAGCGTTAGATACGACCGCGTAGCGGTCGTATCTAACTTCTACCTGAGGGGATTTCTTGATAGTTAGCACTTTGTTGTATATGTACCCATGATCTTTGATAAGCATTTCCAACGAGATTAGGTTTAATATTTGCGATAAGATTGACGAAATTAATCAAAGCAAGTAAGAAAAAAAGCCCAACAAATACCTAACTTAATCGTCTTAGTAGGCTCTATTCCAGTGAATTCTAGTTCATCTTCGGGATCAGCTAATACGCCTGCATTCTCGTAACATTCTAGAGATAATAACTTACAAGCCACGTCATGGGCAATAAATCGAGTTTTCGCGTTTTTCGTTGTAGTAGTGTGAAGCATGGACTCTGTTACATATACACACAAACCCGAGTTGAAACTGTGCCGACATCTCCAAGGAACACTAAAAACCTCTAATGGATCTTTCATTGTTGATACAATATTAGTCTTTAATGGATTTGTTATTTTACTACCACCAGAGGCAGAGGCAGAGGCAGAGGCAGAGGCAGAAGCAGAAGCAGAAGCAGAATCAGGTAGAATAACTTCCGTGTGAAATAATGCATGCGAATAACTGGGAGGTTGCGCCATGTTATCATAAATCAATGCTTCCTCCGACTGTTCATAATTTGGCAGTTCAGTGTTATTTATTTCTTCACCGGATCCATCGGTTTCGTCATAGTAGCTTGGTGTATCAGATAATCGTACATCAAGAAATGTGATTAATTGATCGGGATCAGTCAATACATTATACAGTTTCAATAACCCCCTATGTATAATCTCGTGTTTTCCCTTCCCTTCTAGGAACGATAAGCACACTTTTTGTTTATATTTCGTTAAAGACAAGTAATAACGAGTAGTGTCTGGAACAGCGAGATCTATATAAGGTATCATTGCTTTTTCGCCTAGGTCTAGCGCGCGGTTTAAAAGCACAATGAGATGAATGAGAGCCTCTGTTAACAAAATTTTTTCATGATCACTAATGCCAGTACCACCAGCTGATTTAAACATAGACGTTATTACACTGTTTGTTAATTTTCTCCTATTTGGGTTTGGATTTGTTAATTCTGTCTTTGCTTTAAATTTTTGAAATAAGAAATTAACAGGATTTTGCATCGTTAGGTGTTCCTTACAAATAGAGTTAGAATTATAACCTTGCTGCACATGAGCACAAACTGACCAAATATGTTGACTTTTTACTTTGGCGTTAGATGGGTAGAATGTTAAGTACTCGTCAATAGCTACGAAACATGTAGAAAGAAAAGGTTATACTATAAAACCATTATTCTTAAAGGATAATTTATGGGATAAACGTAACAATAAATCAATAAGGAAAATACACGAAATTACAGCTGAAATCAAATAAATATTTTACTGATACAATTTTCAATAAATATAATATTACCTTCGCAGTACAATAATATAGCAATGCCGTCATAGCGTGGAAGATAAACCTATGGGTAATTAAAGAGAAAACTCAAAATTAACATTTGATCCAGACTGGTTGATCAGTAAACCAG
Source organism: Psychromonas sp. (assembly GCA_023145575.1). Lineage (GTDB taxonomy): Bacteria > Pseudomonadota > Gammaproteobacteria > Enterobacterales > Psychromonadaceae > Psychromonas. The sequence continues at coordinate 6,961 of JAGLDN010000131.1, read as the reverse complement.
AAGGCTTAGATGTTTACCTCTTAGATGATCTATGGTGATTGCGATACCCCAATGTTTGTAAAATCATCTAAAAGTGTACTACATCTCGGGTAACAGTATTATGGCGTGAGTAGAGTCGCTTGTGAATCTAAAACCAAGCCTAATAGAGGTAAGTTTAAGTCTTATGAAATAGGTCACATGGGTATAAACATTTCTGATTTCTGGTTAAATGGGGATCTATGGTTGCTATTTGTTTGCATCGTTATAGTTAGTAAGTTTTCTTACACGGAATTTTAACCAAAAAACAATGGCGAATGCAGTGATCTTTTACGAAATAATTATAAATCTTCCCCGTATAAGATCCACACCATATTGATGGATAATAGATTGCAATTAACTTATAAAGTATTAAAGGAATAAAAAAGATTAAAGGAACAAAAAAGATTTAAGGAGGATTGCCACACATTTGGAGAGCTTTGTTCAGCAAATGGAACTGAGAATTGCTTGAGGGGATTTCTTGATAGTTAGCACTTTGTTGTATATGTACCCATGATCTTTGATAAGCATTTCCAACGAGCTTTGGTTTAATATTTGCGATAAGGGTGACGAAATTAACCAAAGCAAGTCAGAAAAAAAGCCCAACAAATACCTAAATCAAGCGTCCTGGTAGGCTCTATCCCATTGAAGTCTAGTTCATCTTCGGGACCAGCTAATACGCCTGCATTCTCGTAACATTCTAGAGATAATAACTTACAAGCCACGTCATGGGCAATAAATCGAGTTTTCGCTTTTTTCGTTGTATCAGTGTGAAGCATGGCGCCTGTTACATATACACACAAACCCGAGTTGAAACTGTGCCGACATCTCCAAGGAACACTAAAAACCTCTATTGGATCTTTCATTGTTGATACAATATTAGTCTTTAATGGATTTGTTATTTTACTACCACCAGAGGCAGAGGCAGAGGCAGAGGCAGAATCAGGTAGAATAACTTTCGTGTGACATAATGCATGCGAATAACTGGGAGGTTGCGCCTTGTTATCATAAATCAATGCTTTCTCCGACTGTTCATAATTTGGCAGTTCAGTGCTATTTATTTCTTCACCAGATATATCGGTTTCGTGATAGTAGCTTGGTGTATCAGATAATCGTACATCAAGAAATGTGATTAATTGATCGGGATCAGTCAATACATTATACAGTTTCAATAACCCCCTCTGTACAATCTCGTGTTTTCCCGTCCCTTGTAGGAACCATATGAGCACGTTTCGTTTATATTTCGTTAAAGACAAGTAACAAGGAACAGTAGTGTCTGGATCAGCGAGATCTATATAAGGTATCATTGCTTTTTCGCCTAGGTCTAGCGCGCGGTTTAAAAGCACAATGATATGAATGAGAGCCTCTGTTAACAAAAATTTTTCATGATCACTAATGCCAGGACCACCAGCTGATTTAAACATAGACGTTATTACACTGTTTGATAATTTTCTCCTATTTGAGTTTGGATTTGTTAATTCTGTCTTTGCTTTATTTTTTTGAAATAAGAAATTAGCAGGATTTTGCATCGTTAGGTGTTCCTTAAAAATAGAGTTAGAATTATAACCTTGCTGCACATGAGCACAAACTGATCAAATATGTTGACTTCTTACTTTGGCGTTAGATGGGTATATATCTATGCCACTTCAAAATGCTTCAATTCATTAAAAATTGAAGGTCTGAAAGTTGTCATTAATCCTCCCCGTTAAAGCATGACCAATTTTTCTAATGTGGTATCAAAAAAATTATCAATGTTTCGCAGGAAGTCTTTTGCAGTGGGGAAATATTTATTATTTCTTGCATGCTCATTCATGACTTTCTAAAGCCGTCCGATAGGGTTTAAATTGGGACTAGTAAGGCGGCAAGTAATGAAAGATAATGCCGAGTTTTTTAGCTTTCCTCCAACCACTATGCTTCAATGATACCCTGCACCGTTCAGTATAAAATGAACGGGTTTGTGTGATGAATATTTCTCTTTTATGAGTTTAAAAAAATCAATAATCGACTCACTATTTACGGTTGCATATTGTCGTGTAATTGCATCTTCAATATGCCTTAATCGGATTGCGCCAACAATGTGTAATCTCGCTCTACTCCCCGTTGTTTTTATTGGCTTGTGTCGGGTGTGTTGCATCCATGAACAATATGGGCTCATCACTTGCTACCGTTGGCTTTAGTTCATTATACTCTTCAACAAAAATTTCTTGTTTTCTTGTTCGTATTTATGTGGCACACCTTTAAGTTGTATATCGCTAAATTTGTTTCGATGAAGCCATTTTTGTAAGCCTGGAATAGAGTATTTAACATCAAATGTGTTGCTTATATACTCTTGGATATCACTCATATTTAAGTCAGTAACTTCGCTTAAATTATTAATGACCAATGTAGCTTGCTCTTCTGTAAGGAATCTATCTGAGCCATTATTATTTGATACAATTTTCTGATTGCTGTGATATTCATTTAAATACCGATTAATTGTTGATTGATGCTTTCGTAAAGCTGAGATATCATTCCTTCAGAGTAGCCTTCATCAGATAACATAATAGCTTTTAATCTATCACACTTATTTTTATCACGACACATTTTGTGGCGAGACTCTAAAATTTTCTTTTGTCTATAGGCTAATGATATTTGCATATCTTTATCCTGACCTGTTCAATATGAATTTCAAGTAGTTTTTTCTAAATGTGAAGCATTATCAAAGATCACGTTTTAAACATTACCAATTTCTGGTTAAATGGGGATCTATAGTTGCTATTTGTTTGCATCGTTATAGTTAGTAAGTTTTCTTACACGGAAATTTTTAGCCAAAAAAACAATGGCGAATGCAGTGATCTTTTACAAAACAATTATAAATCTTTTTCGTATAAGGTGAACACTATATTGATACATAATAAATTGCAATTTCTTAGAAAGCATTAAAGGAACAAAAAAGATTAAAGGAACAAAAAAGATTTAAGGAGGATTGCCACACATTTGGAGAGCTTTGTTCAGCACAAATGGAACTGAGAATTGATTAACTAAATTTTCCCAACAATGGACGAATGAGTAAGTTGTAATGGTGGAAAACATATTCCAGTCTTAGTGGCGTTACGATTATGCAATTGATGGTTGAATCCGCCCTTAATAAAAAATAAAAAATAAAAAATAAAAAATAAAAATTTAGCATTATATTTATAATTTTGGTTTTTGGATGATGTCTTCATGAAGATTGACAGAGCCTAATCAATTGGGTTTATACTCATGTGGCGCAAAAGTGCAATTCAGCAAGGTAAATAATAGCAAGGTGCTAGGCATAAAATTGCCCTCTTGATGATTAACTCCGTTAATCATCAAAGGTTGAATTAAAATAAAGATTTTAATTCCTAAGTAGTTATTCTACATAGATATTTTATAACAACGCGCCTTGTTACTCGTTGCTTTGCCCTGCGGGGCACAAGCTAGAAAACCAAGACTGCGTTACAATAATCGAAAAGTGCCTAATATTGTGCCTTGTTCTGATTATCGAGCATAAGCCTGGCAAAGCATTTTTACGTCACATGGGTATAAATCAACTTGAGATGATGTTTTTTGAAAGGCATGATCGCTTAGAAACGAGTTAAGTCCTAAAATTATCAAAATAGGGGGGCAAAATAAAGTTTACGTATTTTACTGTAAAAAGTGCAGAGAGAAATTCGTCAGAAATATTGCTATCATTGTTTAACGCATATTTTAGATATAAATATTTAAAAGGCAGTTAGGCTATTAGATCCTTTTGTGGCTGTTGAAAATTAGGTTGCATAGGATGAGCAAGTTGTACAACTTGCTGGATCTTTAATGGCATGACATTATTGCTTCAGTAATAGATGATGTATACCATCAAATATAAATTGAATGCTGATGGTTGCAACAATGACACCGAAAAATCGTCTGAGAAGTTCATCGCCGGTATGGCCAATAAGATGCTTTAAATATGTGGATAAGCGTATTAAAATTAAGGTTAGTAACATGACTGAAATAATTGCGGCAGCTACAGATAGCTTGTCAGTAATTTCATTTGAATTAGAGAAGAGTAAGACACTAAGCGTTAATGTTCCAGGACCTGATAGCAAAGGAATTGTCATTGGAAAAATTGAAATGTCTCTCTCGTTATTTTGTTGGTCAATGACTTTTTCTTGCGTGACCATTTGGAAAGCGGTATGAAATAGTAAAAGTCCACCTGAAATGCGCAGTGAATTGATATTAATGCCTATTTCTGTAAACAATGCTTCGCCATAATTACCAAAAAGGATCAATGTTAGCGTACTGATGATGGTGGCTTTTAAAGCCATTTTTGTACGTTTTTTTTGACTAGCGTCCATTGAAAGCGAATTAAAAATAAGTGCAGAGCCTATTGGATCTATGATAACAAAAAGAGCGGTAATCGTGTGTATATAGGTTGAGAAATCCATTTTTATGCAACTGTATTAAAAATAAAAGGATCATATACCGATGTCTGTTATTATTCAATCAATAAAATGTTATACATTTTTTAAGTTGGTAGCTTCGCAGTAGGATGTATAAACTTTCGAGCCATACGACAAATAAAATGCATCGTCTAAAAGGCAATTATACACAGTAAAGCATAATATTAACGTCTTAAGTGCACAATGTCGGTTTGGGTATATATCAACAAATAGATCCTTAAAGAGAAATGTGCTGAAGTTAACCATAAAAAGGAAATTTTAATGAGTAAGGATTTACTGGCTTCATCTCTTGAGTGTTTAAAAAAAGCGGTACCGTTAATGATGCACTATCAGATTGCACCTACGCCGGAGAATTACACGCTTTGGTATACTTATGCTTCAAAGGATATTCCAGCGCTAAATATTGAACTTGATCAGCTGCTTCAAAATCATAAAATCTGCCCTCCCATTCAATCAGAAATACTTTATAAAACGTTTATTTCCTCACCGAAAGATATTACTACGTTGAATTTAAGGCAAAACCTTGAAAAAATGCTCATAGAATTAGATCAATCTTTGGCTGATACACATTCAGATACGACAGAATTTCAAAAAGTTTGTAATAAGATTTTTGACAACCTCAATAGTGCGAATGAAAATAATTGGCCGATTGAATCCGTCATGCCTTTATTAAAAAAACTTGAAAATGATGCGTCAAAAATGCATCACTCAACTTCATTCTTTATAGAGAATTTGGCATCCGCAAAAAATGAAATTGAAACGCTTAAAATCAAGCTCAAAGAAAGCCAAAAAGAAGCATTATATGATTCATTAACAGGACTTTTAAATCGGCATGCTTTTGACATCGCACTTTCTAATTATATGCGTGACAGCAGTCAAGGCCTGATCCTGATTTTAGGCGATATCGATCACTTTAAAACATTTAATGACAAATGGGGGCATTTGCTAGGCGATCAGATCCTTAACGTCGTCGGCAAAAAATTTAACGCGATGATGGAGTATGGTGCAACGGCATATCGCTTTGGCGGCGAGGAGTTTGCAGTGTTATTACTCAGTCGTAACTTTAAACTTTCACGACGTCTTGCAGAAACAATTCGTCAATCAATGGAGAAGTTAGTATTAAAAGATAAAAAAACGGGCAGTCGAATTGATAAGATCACCCTGTCGTTTGGTATTAGCGAATTAAGAGAAGGGGAGCTATTAAGTCATTTTATTGAGAGAGCGGATAAAAACTTATATAAAGCAAAACGCTTAGGCAGAAATCGTGTACTACCGCTTGAATCAGAATAGAGAGGATCTGGAGATTAAACCTGAGATGTCACATATTGAATAATATTTATAATTAACAGGTGTTGAGTAACTGTGATTACTGTATTATTTTTGAACGACTTTTCATTTTTGAGTATCACATGAACTCAGTACCATTGCTTACACAACTCATACAATCTTTACAATGTTTACCGAGTATTGGCCCTAAATCAGCCCAACGTATGGCTTATTATTTGCTGGATAAAAATAAAAAGGGCGCATTAAAAATAAGCCATTTACTATCGCGTGCTGTTATTGAAATTGGTCATTGTCAACAGTGTCGTACTCTAACTGAAGATCCACTTTGTTGTATTTGTAAAAATGAGAAACGTAATTCAAGTGATATGATTTGTGTAGTTGAAATGCCTGTTGATCTTTTAGCATTTGAGCAAATGGCACTTTTTTCAGGTACCTATTTTGTTCTAATGGGACATTTGTCAGCAATCGATGGTGTAGGACCGGATGAACTAGGATTAAATTTACTGGAAAATCGTTTAACAAATGGTACTATAACTGAAATAATTTTAGCAACAAACCCGTCGGTAGAAGGCGAAGCCACAGCTTTTTATATTTCTGAAATGGCTAAACGATTTGATATTAAAGTAAGCCGTATAGCACATGGAGTGCCTGTTGGAAGCGAGCTAGAGTTTGTCGACAGCACCACATTATCACACTCTTTTACAGGACGAATTGTATATTAATATTTTTAACGTCACCTCTCAAGTTGTTGAATTTTGAGTATTCAATGGTAACGAATAGGTTATGTTTAATTTATTTTAACAAACAGAGCAATTATACTCACCCCTTTGATGAGAGCCACAGAGCCATATCGAAAGGTTGTTTCATCTTGAAAGTCATATGGGTATAATACTCAGATGTTGCGACACAAAAACTAAAAAGAAAGAGCAATACAACTAAAAATGAGGCGTTGATATTCATGCTTAAAGCAGGCAATGAAAATCAATTGAAATGGCGCTACGTATTTGCTGACAGCTGTTTTAATGAATTGGTAACATGAGATTTATTGATGCAAAAATATTTTATTCTCGCATTAAAAAGTAACCGTTTAATTGTGTTAAGTAGAGAAGATTAATTAACAGAGCTTTTTCATAGAATTGATCAGTAATGACGTTAAGATTGATAAACAGTCAATTGAAATGATCTATCAAAAACGATGGAAAGTTGAAGTTTTT
>JAGLDN010000130.1 GCA_023145575.1 Psychromonas sp. | reverse complement strand
AGCCTTAAAAAAGGACTGACGACGTTCGCTTTAAAAATGAAGCTTTATATCAAAGCACTAAAGTAGCAATTGAGGTCTTGCATCACGAACTGGCTTCAACTGCACAACATTAGTTACTTAATTTTAACAACCTCACCAATTAAAATCAGTTACTTAATTTTAACAACCTCACCAATTAAACTGACTCCTGCGATGAGTGCTCCTGATCCACATTGAAATGTTGTTTTACTGCTTACAATAGACCCTTTGTAATTAGAACGAATATTTATTACTGCATTTCCACCAGCTGCAATTGCTTTATTGTGTAAAGTTTTCATTGCTGACGCGAATGCCCATTGGCATGCATTTTTATCACTTCTCATAAACGCATTGGTTTTTTGATCCGAGATAATTGTCATTATCGACTTCTCAACTTTTGGATGTGATTGATGACCAAAGAAAAACTTAACATTTGTTCCGATTGCATTTGATATTTTAGGTTTTATCATTGCATGTTTAACTGAATAGCTGCTAACATCATCTCTAGCGACACAAACCATAGAAATTGACGTTAAAATGAGTAATAATATAGCTTTTTTCATGATGTACTCCTATAAAGTGAGACGTAAATAATAGCAAAGATCAACATGATTATCAAGATGAATAATATATTTTTTTGCGAGTTGGCGCTTTAACTGGTTTTTATTGCTGTATTGGGGAATAATTAATCATGAATAGCGTGTAATTGTAAAGTATTTCTCATAGTTTAATTGTATGCGTTTTATAATATCAGTATTGGCATATGTTATGTGTCCATCAGAAATATCTTTATTCATTGACCAAGGCGCTTTCAATATTTGATTACCAACAAGGGGATCTAAATAATAGAATGTCTCATAGCTGTTTTGCGAGGCTCCAATCAGAAGAATGGAATGCCCAATGCCAAAAGTACCCGTTGACATCCCGATACCCATGCCTGAGATAACAATGGGACCATGCTCATAAATTAACTTTTCCCACCCCATTGGTGTTGTTGGCTTCCTATTGCAGACATCAAAAACTTCATTCGCAAGTGGATAGTTTTCATCTGGATGCCATCCAATCCAATAATCGATTCTCATTCGACTTTGAGGAGGTTGTAATTTAATATCCAAAATGTGTGCGCCGGTGTTGGATCTTTCATACCAATATATTAATAATGCCCTGATACAATAATATGTACAATTAGGATCTAGTAGTCCAGGGATGATCCCCCCAAAGAATCTTTGGCATTTCATATTAGGTATTGGATGTATTATATAGATAATATTTTCCCTTCGTTTTAGTGTCTCATATTGATAGCAGTATTGTTCTTAAGAGGCGTTGGTTATAAGTAACTTTTTTCTAATACTGTTGTTTTGATCCTATCTGCGTTATATCGAATGAAAATCATCAGCTACTTTTAAATCTATTTTCCTTGATCATTATTGTTTCTACGGTGGCTTTCGCGAGAATGAACCATCAGATATATTTTATAATTGAAAAGTATTCATTGCAGTGTAAACTTAGGTGCTCTTTAATAAAAATTGTTGCAAAATATAATTCAGGATCAATTATTTCATTCATTGTCCAAGGAGCCTTCATTATTTTATAACCTATTAGCGGGTCTAAATAATAGAATGTTTCATCTATGTTTTTCGAGGCTCCAATTAAAAGAATGGAGTGCCTAAATCCTACATTATTCCCTGCCATCCCGATACCCACGCCCGAGATGATCACCGGACCATATTCCATAATAATTTGAAGCCACCCATCTGGTGTATTTGGCTTCCAATATTGTTTCTCGATAATATTTTTTGCAAGCGGATAATTTGTTTCAATATCCCAGCCTATCCAATAATCGAGTTCCCAAAATTTTTTTGAGCTGGGTAATTTAATTTTCATCAGTCTTCGGTGGAAGACTTTTTCATACCAATATATTAAGAATGCTTCGACACAATATAAAGTGCAATTAGGATCCATTAGACTAGGTATTCTACCGTTAAAAAATCTTTGACATCGCATGTAAGGTATAGGATTTACTACATATGTCATGTATGTTGCTCCATTATATTATGTTGGTTAATTAATATCGTTCCAAAATGAGAGATAATTTATTTTGTAATAATAAAGAAGCGAGCCGTTGTTAATATATGTGCTTTTGAAATACATTATTTGAAGAGCCTCTGATAATGGACGAAACTATCATAATGTTTAGGTGTTTGCACCCATTACTTTGCTCTAAAATCGATAAACAACGTCTCATTGTAAGCCAAGCTAAGCTGGCAATGACATGTCGGATCATCATGTTAGGCTTTAGCCGAATAACTGACAAAGTGGGAAGTTAATGCACCTTACACTGATTTTTGACAATCATATTATTAGCAGATTTTTAATCATTCATGCGAGTTGTAATGATCACAATTTTAAAAAAGTTTATTATTTTTTTGTTATTTTTGCTATTTTTGCTATTTTTGTTACATTAACTCAAAATAGTGATCATTTCGGTTGGTGGGCACAGGGGGCACAACGATATTTAAATCATTGAGAATGATCTATGCAAATTCAGTCCAGATAGGCGCGTGATCAGAGGGTTTTTCAATGGCGCGCAATTGGTAATCAATCCCTGCATCGATTGTTTTATTTGCTAATTTTTGTGTCGCTAAAATAACATCTATGCGTAAGCCTCTATTGTCATCAAAACCACGAGAGCGATAATCGAACCAACTGAAACGATCATTAACTTCAGGGTGTAATGCTCGGAAAGTATCAGTAAAGCCAAAACTCATTAACTTTGCTAGCCATTCACGCTCTTCAGGTAAAAAACTGCACTTTTTAATGCCTAACCAGCGTTTGGCATTTATTTCACCAATGCCAATGTCAATATCTAAGGGGGAAATATTGAGGTCACCCATCACGATGATATTTTCATTCGCATCGTGGTATTCATTTAGGTATGTATTTAAGTCAATAAAAAATTGGCGCTTATAGGGATATTTTACTTCATGTGTTTGGTTTTCACCCTGCGGGAAGTATCCATTAATAACGGTTATTTTCTCTCCATCGTTATTGTCAATTGTTACCATTATGATGCGTTTTTGGTTATCTTCATTATCAGTTGGAAAACCATATTGAACTGATATAGGCTTTTGTTTACATAGCATTGCAACACCGTAATGTGCTTTTTGACCATGAAAGTAGACGTGATAGCCCATCGCTTCGACCGCTTTGATAGGAAACATGTCATTATGTACTTTTATTTCTTGTAGACCAATGATATCAGGCTGATGTTTATCAATGAGTGCTTGCAGTTGATGTAGCCGAGCGCGAAGCCCGTTGATGTTAAATGAGATAACTTTCATAATAAACCTTGATAAGAGAATGTAGGCTAGATATTAAATAAGTAAAGGGAAAAAGTATATACCCATGTGACAAAAAACTAAAGATCAGCAGAGTATATTAGGCGACAATTAACTTGGC
>JAGLDN010000013.1 GCA_023145575.1 Psychromonas sp. | reverse complement strand
CGCTTTTACAAGGAACGGAAGACGATCACCCTCTAAAAAAGTCAGGTTATTTAATGAAAGATAAACACCTGAAAAATCAACACCCGCAGAAATACCATCGACATTTGCATCAATTTCATATTCCGCAGCGAGCCAATCAATTGCCTGTTCTTTGTAACCTTCTACATCAACAAAAAGGATACGCAAAACAGTTAAAAAGACCGCAAATAAAGTGAGTTTGACTGCAATTAATGCAAAAAAACGTCTTAACCACTTAATAATAAATACCTTTAAATGCCATGTTAAACCATGACCACATCAAACTGTTCCTGACCATATAATGGCTCTGCATAAATATTAATTTTTTTAGACATAAACTGAATAAGCTCTCCTAAATTATCTGATTCACTATTTAACAATGAATCAGCAACAGCGGTCGAGGTATAGACATTAAATTCATCAACTGAAAATGCTTTGTTGACGCGTAAAACTTCTCTTAATACTTCATAACACACAGTTTCAACCGTTTTAACGCTACCACGTCCATTACAGTGTTTACACTCAGTACAAAAAATATGTTCAAGGCTTTCTTGAGTTCGCTTGCGTGTCATTTCAATTAAACCAAGCGGAGAGAAATTGTGAACATTGGTTTTTATGCGATCTTTCGCTAATGCCTGCTCAAGTGCAGAAAAAACGCGACGCTTATGATCGTTTGATTTCATATCAATAAAATCAAGTATGATAATTCCGCCTAAGTTTCTTAAACGTAATTGCCTTGCAATCACACTGGTTGCTTCAAGGTTGGTATTAAAAATAGTATCTTCTAAATTACGGTGGCCAACAAAGCCCCCTGTATTTATATCAACAGTGGTCATTGCTTCGGTTTGATCGATAACAATATATCCACCTGATTTCAATGATACTTTTTTTTCTAAAGCGCGTTGGATTTCTCTCTCAACATTAAAAAGATCAAAAATGGGCAGTTCGCCTGTATAACATTCCACTTTCCCATCAAGCTCAGGAATAAACTCTTGGGTAAACTCAATGAGTTGTTCATGCGTCTGTTTCGAATCAATACGCACTCTATCAATTTTCGTCCCGACAAAATCACGCAAAATTTTATATGACAAAATTAAATCGCCATAAATCATTTTATTTTTATTCTCTAATCGCGATTTTCGTTTTAAAACTTTTGTCCAAACTCTTTGTAAAAAGGCGGCATCTTGCCTTAATTCACTTTCATCCACGCCTTCCGCTGAGGTTCTGATAATAAAACCACCGAGATCAGTAAGGCAACTCGTCGCGATTGCTTTTAAACGCTGACGTTCTTCACTACTTTCAATCCGCTGAGAAACACCAATATGACAATTGCCAGGAATAAAAACAAGATAGCGCGATGGCACTGTTAAGTCGGTTGTTAATCGCGCCCCTTTTGTGCCAAGCGGATCTTTTATAATCTGCACGATAAGATCTTGCCCTGGACGGACAAAATCTGCAATATCACTACTGACTGTGGTTTGTGATTTTTCTTTATTTGATGCGATTGACGATTTATACACGGCAATATCATTGATATGTAAAAACGCGGCTTTATCTAAACCAATATCGACAAACGCCGCTTGCATACCAGAAAGAACGCGTACTATTTTGCCTTTATAAACATTGCCGACAACACTTTTGGTAACGGCCCGTTCAATATGTAACTCTTGCAATACCCCACCTTCAATAAGTGCAACACGCGTTTCACTTGGGGTGATATTCATTAATAATTCAACTGACACGGTTAGTCCTTAATAAATGCTTTAATAAGCTGATTTGTTTCAAAGAGAGGCAAACCAACAACAGCAGAATAACTGCCATTAATATGAGAAATAAATTGAGCACCTTGCCCTTGAATACCATAGCCCCCTGCTTTACCCTGAGGCTCTTTTGTTTCCCAGTATTGCGCTATTTCTATGGTCGATAACGGCTTAAA
>JAGLDN010000129.1 GCA_023145575.1 Psychromonas sp. | reverse complement strand
TTGAGAGTGACCTGCTCAATGTCTGGTAAATAGAGAAAATACAGCAAATAATTTAGCTATCATACAATCTAAAATAAAATGTATTTTTAGCAATTGTTCATTTTTCTAACTCACCTAAATTCTGGTTAAATAATATTTATCCATTCAACAGGCTTTTCATGTTAACGTAATATGTGCGTATAATTTTTATTTTAATAGGTTGTTCCCATGTAAATATACAACATCAGGCACGAACTTGATGTTCACAATAAGGTGCAACATCAGCTAATGGCACGGTAAGATCATTACAAAATAATTTAATTTGTTACTTAAAATACGATCAAATAAGAACTTAATTTATTTTAGGAGCTTATTCTGAATGATACTTTTTTTAACTTATTTCGATTCCATTACAGATCTGCGAATTTAACGCTATAAAAACGCTTAATATAATGCCCTGCACGATTTTAAAAATTAAATAAAATCATAGTAGACATAGGTGACGATTATCGCTGATCCTTTGGAATGAGCTGTTAAAGGGCGCTAACCAGAGAGGTAATGGTTATACCAATTACGATAAATAGCTTTTCTATTTTACGGGTTAAAGTAACTTACTTTGAGCGTTGTATGTTTCATAAAAGGAAAAGGAGCCGAAGTCGGACAGCAACAAACTTTACTCTTTGCACCAATAAAACTATAAAATGTCGACCATGAATGGCTAGTCTTCAATTTTACGTTGAGTGTAATTGGAACAATTTGCCTTGCTGCTTTTACATCTTGAGGTAACATGGGCATAAATACCATCGCGATTAAACAGGAAAGTAAAATGCCCCGATGCCAATTAGGAACTCTTTATTTTATTTCAGCGCCAAGTGGCGCCGGAAAATCTAGTCTTATCACTGCCGTTTTAAAAGAAGAGCGAGAGTGGAACACTCAAGTATCTGTTTCACACACGACACGACAACCTAGATCATCTGAAATAAATGGTCTGCATTATCATTTTGTCACTGTTGATAAATTTAATAAGCTGATTCAACAGGATGTTTTTTTTGAGTGGGCAGAAGTTTTTGGACATTATTACGGTACATCGCGGGTGACGATTGAAAAGGCTTTAGAGCAAGGTATTGATGTCATACTAGATATTGATTGGCAAGGGGCTAGGCAGGTGCGTAAATTTATGCCTCAAGCAAAAGGGATTTTTATTTTACCTCCGAATAAAAAAGAATTAGAAAAACGCCTTAATAAACGTGGACAGGATAGCCCAGACATTATTAAAGAACGTATGCTTCAAGCGAGATATGAAATGTCTCATTATGATGAATATGACTATTTAATTGTAAATCACTGTTTTAAACAGGCGACAAAAGAATTTTCTGCGATCATGCAAGCAGTAAGGAATGAACAAGAACATCAGGCTTATAGACATGAATACATAATTAAAGATCTCCTCGGTAAATAAATTTCCTCGATTAATTGTATTTTTTACTGTAAAATAAATACTTTGGTGTAACTAATTTGGAATTTAATTATGGCACGAGTAACCGTTGAAGATACAGTAAAAGTAGTAGGTAATCGTTTTGACCTAATTTTAATGGCATCACGCCGTGCTCGCCAACTTGCAACAAAAGGTAAGGCGCCTTTAGTTGATGCTGGAAATGATAAGGCAACGGTTATTGCCTTACGTGAAATCGAAGAAGGATTAATTACTAATGAGTTAATGAATCATCAAGATTCAAAAGAAAAACATGAAAAGCAAGTGCAAGGACTCGCCGCCGTTGTTGCTATTGCAAAAGGTCATGGTTGATCTTCGATTAATTGTAAAAGGGAATTTTTAAAACGCTAAGAGTGATAATGATTAGCGTTTTTTATATTATATCAATTACAATAAATACCTAATCTATTTTACTGCTTAAAACACCTTATTTCCGCGTTGTAAATTTAATTAAGAGACCTGCCATTTACATCAACCTACGCTTTGAATTAAGCTTTTATCCTCAGTGAAATTTAGAGCAGAGACTTAATGTTATTAGTATTAGATGGAGCTTACTTTCATTATGACTTTATTACTTCCAATTGTGGCGTTAATACTAGGTTTTGTTTTATTAATTTGGAGCGGAGATAAGTTTATCTTTGGTGCCTCAAATACTGCTCGGAGCTTTGGTATTTCTCCTCTGATTGTTGGTGTAGTGATCATTGGATTAGGCACATCAGCACCTGAAATGTTAGTTTCAGCAATGGCGGCTATCAATGGCAAAACAGGGATTTCTATCGGCAATGCCATTGGTTCAAATATTGCTAATATAGGTCTAGTGCTCGGTTTAACAGCGCTATTTTATCCTTTAAAAATACATAACAAGCTAGTTAAAAGAGAAATGCCCATATTGCTTGCATTGATCTTATTAAGCTACTTTCTCTTATGGGATGGACGCCTTGATTTTATTGACGGTGTTGTACTTTTTTCTGTATTATTTGCAATTTTTACTTATGCTGTTTTCGCAACCAAAAAGAGCGAGGATGACCCAATCTCGCAAGAGTTAATTGATGAATTACCTGAAAAAACAACCCGTAAGGCGGCATTAAAATGGTTATTCATCGGCATTGTTGTATTAATTTCTTCTTCGCACATACTTGTTTGGGGGGCGATTGCAATTGCTAAATTTTATCAAGTAAGTGATTTAATTATAGGCTTAACAATTATAGCGATTGGTACAAGTTTACCAGAGCTTGCTGCTACAATTATAGCGGCTAGAAAAAAAGAGTTTGATCTTGCCATTGGTAATATTGTAGGCTCGAATATTTTTAATACCTTAGGCGTTATCGGAATTTCTGGATTGATCTACCCAAGCGGTTTTGATCCAAAAGTATTAACGCGAGATTATCCGATAATGATTGGATTTTCAATTGTTTTGATGATTTTTACCATTGCATGGCGCAAAAGAAAAAATGGCAGACTGGGACGTTTTAAAGGGGCATTATTGTTAATCGCTTATGTTGCATATAGTGCTTGGTTGTTTATAGAGGCGCAGATCATTCCCACCACTATGATATAAGGTAATTGAATGTCAATATACCCATATTATTTCGAAAAACAACATCAGATCGGTAAATTGGTGCGAATAGATTGAGTCGCGGGGAGGATTGGTTTTTTATGAAAAAAGCCAGCCTTAAATACGCAGAGCAATCGAAAAAGGAGTAGCCACTAAATTATGTTATGCCTTAAGCTAAAGCCTGACAAAGCAATTTTGCGTCACATGAGGAAATACCCAAAAAGATCCTAAAATTACAATTTGTGCTTAAAAACGCAAAGTTTACATGTTTTAATTTCTCCCCAAACAACACTAAAACTAGCACTGATGGTAAAATAGAAATTTTATTCCAGACAAAAAAGTTAAGAGGTATTAGGTGAGTCGTTAATAATTATCTGTCATGAATAACTTTTATTGAAAATGGCAACCATAGTATTGCAACATATGACATTAAATCTTTCAACTGATAAGCGTAACCAAAAGCAGGGATTGATAGAGCACAAAAAACTACAAAGATAGTCTCCCACACCACTCAATAACATTAAGTGATTCTTATAAAATCAACAAGGAGAATACGCTGATAAAAACATCTAGTGACGCAACCATTAAAAACCCCCGGTTTTTCAATTCCTTTAAATCTGAGATAGGATACCAGTCCATAAATAACAATTTAATGAGCAATAAAATGAAAAGGCAAATATCTATTTAAATAATGCCAAATAAAACAGCAATAAGAGACAGCGCAAATGCAGGGAAAATACGATAGATAACACCTGTATGAAAATTAAAAATATATTTTTTAGTGCTCACTGCAAGAAGTAATAAATTCAATGTATTATTACTGCATAGACCATTACCATAAAAATAGCCGCAGAAAAAATAAACATTATAGAAAGATTTTCTTTGCGACTAATGCAGACAATTGATCTAAATTTTGAATTCACTCATAGTAATGTTACTTCATGTAATGATCATGTTTTAATAAACTTTTTGGTATGAGCTCCTCAATAAAACTCCGCGCACCACGGCGTAATAATGATCCTAAATACAGTATACAAATCAATATTAAACTGACATATTGCAACCAATGATAGCCGTGCGTGTCTCTATTGAACCATTGCAACGGCATAGTACTAATGTATTGATTTAATACTAATCCAATAACAAATGCACCGATAAACATCAATAAACTAAGGCTCGCTGCAGCAAAGAATCCCTGTTGCTCTTTTAATTGTTTGAGTAGATCAATACTAATTGTTGGCGCGATTAATAAAAAGGCAATCCCTGCGCCTGGAGACAATCCTTCCAACAATAAAATAGCGATAATAGGTGTTATCCCCGTAGCACAAAGGGCAAAGGGAAAAGCGATAATGATCATCACGATAATTTGTAACCAGAGTGCTTGTTCAAAAAAAACCCAATCATGTGTAGCAGAAAGCGTTGCAGCAAGTGCACAACCAAAAATGACCCACGGTGCAGTGTGATCTAATTGGTGTTGGTAGGCGTGTTTTATAGTACTTATTATGTTTGATGAGGGTGCTATATGTTGGCAATTTTCTACTTTAAATAGAATAATCACTTTTTTGAAATGTCGACCAAGTAGCCAAGCAATAGTCACTGCAAATATAATGGCGAGTAAAATACGAAGGATAAAAAACTGCCCGCCAAGTAACGGGAGTGATATGGACAAGGAGTCAAAACCAATAATAGGCGTGGCAATTAAAAATGCGGTAGCAAAGGTTTGGTTTGCGCCTTGTTTTAAAAAAGTTTGGTGCATTTTAGTTGCTGCTGGTGAGCAGATTGGTAGAGGTAAACCGACTGCGACGCCCCGTAGGCTCTCTTTTAAAAATTGCTTACTTCCTCGCCTTGGTGTGTAGAGTCTCTTGGGATTAAAATAATGCATTAAGGAACTCAAAAAATAGGCGACTAATAAAAAAGGCGCTATCTTTAATGCCAAGTTTGAAAAACGAACAAACGTAATCGCCGATTTCTCATCTTGAGTGCTCTTTGAATCAGAATCTTGGCGGTTATTATTTAGAGATACCGATATTTCTTTCTGATCGTGCGAGACAGTTTCATTTGTCCTATGACGAGTTTGATATATCGGTGCGTTTTGATGACTCTCATGGTTAGACCCTAAATAACCTAACCAGTGCGGCAATAAAATAGCGCTTAAAATAAATAAACCTAAGATACTACCGATGCCCTCTACATATTTACTTTCTAATGCAGGATCTTTTTTGTGAGGCTGTAAATAGGGGCGATGGATAACAATATGTAAAATAGATCCCATAATGAATGCTTGAAGCCAAGTGATCCATGCCGTATCGCTTATCATTGATGATTGAGCATAAAAAGCGCCTAACAAGGTTGCCACGCCCATGCAGCAAAGTATAATAAGTGGTAATTTCCGCCCATATTGAGGATATAATAACCACCAAATAGTCAAGCCAACGGGAAAACGATGTAATAAAACACCAATCGCAAGAAGCCAAGCTGTTTGATCCTTACTGCCAATTGCCAGTGCTGTACCATCAATACCAGCATGCAAAACAAGTCCTGCTACAGCTAAAAATAAAGTTGTTTGATGTGCCTGAGCCGAAGATTTATGAAAATGCTTTTCAATCCAACTGGGCATAAAAATCCCTGCTGCCATCAATATTATGCAAAGCATACCACCACGGCTTAATAACTCAGGAAGTATATCAAAAATTACAAGGCCTGAAATAGTGACAAAAATAAAAGAATCTAATAAATCTAACCAACTAGGTTGGCGCTGTAGAATACGGTAAGTGATAGGGCCCAAAAAAAGTGCGATAACACTTAAAAACAATAACATTTTACACACCTATGGAATTAAATAATACTAGCGTTTGTACACTTTAGTCATGCTAATAGCAAATGATACCATGTTATTTTAAATCTCATATATTCCTTTTTTTTATATCTTAGATTCAATTCTCA
>JAGLDN010000128.1 GCA_023145575.1 Psychromonas sp. | reverse complement strand
TTAAATTAGTTGGAAAAGTAGCCAGTTGAAGATATATACCCATCACACCTGAAAATACTCGTTTCTGGACACCTGAGTGATTCATCGTCAAGGCGTAACAATCTCTTTAGCAAGTGCAAAATGGCTGCAACTCCTTGTTATTATTAACCTCTTTGGCTTTGCAACGCAAAAGATGATTTACTCAGTAGTCCCCAAAGGGTGAGTTTTAAAGGTGTTCTTAATTTTGCAAGGGAATAACAATTCTCTTCAATCAATGCCTAACCTCTAAGCTTTTAAATTCTCGCTTAAACCTGCATCTTCAGGTGCGATGGGTATATAATTCAGGTAAGTCAAGGATCCCCGTTACCTTTAAACTTAGTATTAAAGATATCCAATATTCAGATATTGAAACAAAGAAACTAAAAAGAAAAGAGCAACAGAATTAAAAATGAAGAGTTAATCGCCATACTCAAAACATGTAAGCAAAATCAACTAAATGGCGCTCTGTATCGGCTGATAGCTGGTTTTCATCAATTGGCAACATTTGATTTATACATGAAAAAATGAAAAAATATTTTATACTAACGTTAAAAAGTAACCGTTTAATTGCTTTAAGCACAGAAGTTAAATTACAAGGACGTTATCAAGCACATTGATTCATTAGATTGGTCAGAAACACCGATCTGCGGTTGGGCAAAACAATGAATGTAGCAATTCTTTTACACCGACAAATTTTTAAAAACAAAGATGGCAGTGAGGGAATTTTATATTTGATTAGTAATGATATTGAGCTTATAGAAACGATCTATCAAAAAAGGTGGAGCGTTGAGGTTTTTCATGCGAATATAAAATTAAGTACTACACTTGCTAAATCCCCAGCAAAAACAAAAAGGACACAGAGTAATCATATCTTCATGCCTTTACTTGCAACGGTAAAATTGGAGTATTTAAGTCTTAAAAAGGACTATCAACATTTGGTTTAAAAACAAAGCTTTATATCAATCCACAAAAACCTACTCTTGAGGCCTTGCTTCAAGAGTAGGTTTTAACTATGTAACTGCTGTTAAGTCATGTTATCACGTTTTTGTAAAAAAACGGAGTAACGTCCATTAATGCTACACAAATTTTTTGGCTACGCTAATGACAACAATACTAACGTGAAATTTGTATTTCAATTGGATATATCACTGTTCAAAATAAAATGTCTTTATAGGTTCTTTGCTAAGACATCCCTTCGCTGCACGTGCTTTGACAGCAAAAGCAATGTAAGTTGTATATTCTATATTCACCTGACAATTGTCAAAATCACCAACACTGTCAAAAGTAACAGTTCCGATGAGAATAGGAACTAAAGCAGGCGCAACAGAAAACATAACCTGAACATGTTTCCCCACAAGAAATTCCCTACTTTTATTAGTAAGTGCCATACTAACACACTTTCCAGGAGCTGGGAGGCTCACTAATCCATTAACTAGCGGTATCCCCTTATTGTTGAGTGCAAAAAGAGGATTAGCTGTTGTTATAGAATCAAGTGACGAACATACAGTAATGTTTTCTGCGTAGGACGCTGGAATATAAACAGCCACCATACTGAGCAACACAATAAAAAAAATTTTCATAATAGTTCCTTTATAATAACAAATAATGTCAGAATACTTAAACTAAACATTCTGTTTATTGATGTTACACAGTTCCCAAATAAAATTTGCCATACATCAAGCTCTAAAAATTGTGGTTGATAGATTTATAAATAAAAACCACGGCATAGCGTAGACCAAAACCGCTATATTAAATATACCAATGTGACGTGAAAATGCGTTATGAGGCTCAAGCTAGATAATCAGAACAAGGCACAATATTAGGCACTTTATTAGGCACTTTTCGATTATTTTAACACAGTCTTGGTTTTCGAACTTGTGCCCCGCTTGAAAATGTGAGGTTCAAGGCGAAAGTTGCGTTCAAAGGCTGCTCCCTTTACAAAACTTTAAACGAAGAAATAGTTTATTTTAACCAATAACATTGATTAGGTATCTAGCGTAAGAAGTATTACTTACACAAAAACCATAGCCATCTTCTCCATTACGTGATTACTTTATTACTTTATTTGCGGGCTAAAAATGAATGGTGGGTATCGGGAGGACATTAGCAATGATACCACGAGCAGTCGCAATGCTTTGCTCATTTAAGTTCCCTTGAAGCAACTGCTTTACATGCGAAAGGTTTGAGGCTTGTTTAGCAAAATTTTAGCGTAATTTAAGCTTAAGAAATAGTAATAGCCAAAGTGCTTTAAAAGTATGCACAAACTGCCTTATCAATTCTCATGCAAAAAAATCCACCAACTATTTACACTGTAATTGCATCAATATTACTTTCCTCTGGCTGAAAACCACTGCTTCTTAATTTCGTGTTTACTGACTCTTTCCTCATATTTTAATGTTCGTAACAATAAACAAAAATGCTAGGGGCTGTTGATCTTTCACATTGGCAACCAAATCATTGAGCAAGCTAGTGCGAGCATACTTTCAAAATGAATCTTTAGTTTATCGTATCGAGTGGCTATTGCCCTAAAATATTTCAACCTTGCAAAGGCGTTTTCAACTAAGTGCCTATATTTGTATAAACACCAGTCAATATCAGCATTTCCCACTTTTGAGTTTTTCTTTCTAGGGATCA
>JAGLDN010000127.1 GCA_023145575.1 Psychromonas sp. | reverse complement strand
TTACCTTGTCTTAGAGGCTTTAGCTCAAACACCAGTCCTGCGTTATAAAATTCAAAAATGGAATAATTAATAAATGATTAATATACTTTCGTTAATGTGACGGCTAACCGATTAGCATCGCTAATCGTTGATAGAGCTGCTGTTATGCCTTGATCTGATGTCCGAGCTAAAGCCTAACCCAAGCATAATGAAGTATCATGGGTATATATACCCATCACCATTCGAAATGATAATAAAAAATATGCCAGCACTCGCGGCATGATAATTATGCATTTAGCAGTTGAATCTGCCTCTTTATAAAATAAACAGAGCAACTCCAATGGGCAGACTAATTTTGAGCAATTCAAGCCGTTAAATATACAATGTAGGATCAATCACTACGTTGCATATTGAGGATGCATAAGTATGCGACCCGCTCACTTTTATTTAAGGATCCTATGTCTAAGCTTACAAAATAATTGATTGCATTTTAAGCGCTTCATTATTGAGTCTTGCCTTGCCTGAATTGTGGTTATTTAAGCAACGTAAGTGGATCTGTAAATTCTATATCATGAGATTCTGCAATTTCTTTTAATGTAACTTTTCCGTTACATATATTTAATCCATTCATTAAGTGCTTATCGATTAACAGTGCTGCTTTATACCCTAAGTTTGCAATTTTAAGTGCGTATGGCAAGGTTGCGTTATTTAATGCCTGAGCAGAGGTTTTTGCAACAGCACCTGGCATATTAGCAACACAATAATGCACGACATTATCTACAATGTATATAGGATCATCGTGTGTTGTTGCATGTGCGGTTTCAACACAGCCCCCCTGATCGATTGCAACATCAACAATAGCAGAGCCTTTTTTCATTAATTTAATCATCTCTTTTGTAACAAGTTTGGGCGCAGTTTTACCAGGAACGAGTACTGCACCAATCACTAAATCAGCAGTTATAACCTGCTCTTTTAGTGTTTCTTGTGATGAGTAAAGTACATTTGCTCTGCCAAAGAATTGATGATCTAGCTGCCGTAGGGTTTCCATGTTGCGATCTAAAATAACAACATTTGCGCCTAAACCAACTGCTATTTGTGCCGCATTCATCCCGACTATGCCACCGCCAATAATGACGACTTTTGCAGGTTCAACCCCTGTTACCCCTGATAGTAATACACCTGAACCACCATTTGATTTTTGTAATGCACACGCACCGGCTTGAATTGACATTCTTCCCGCAACTTCCGACATAGGCGTTAATAAAGGTAAATGTCCTAAATTATCAGTGACTGTTTCATAAGCGATGCAAATAGCGCCACTTTTTATTAATGCTTGGGTTTGAGCTAGATCTGGCGCAAGGTGTAAGTATGTAAATATTATTTGATTCGCAGATAACATTGCGCATTCTATCGCTTGTGGCTCTTTTACTTTTACAATCATTTGAGCCTGATCAAAAACACAGGCTGCGTTAGGTAAAATTTCTGCGCCTACATTTGTATAATCTTCATCTTCAAAGCCTATACCACTGCCAGCATGCGTTTCTACAAATACCTGATGACCTTTTGCAATGAGTTCAGCAACACTTGATGGAACAAGCCCTACACGGTATTCATTGTTTTTTATTTCTTTTGGGATACCGATAATCATTTTAAATTTCCTATTTTATTAATCGTGATGGATCCATACAGGTGACGTAAAGGTGTTTCAATTTAGGGAAATTGAATATTTCACTGAAAAAATGAACTTTATAAACTCACATATATCAATACTTTCGCCAATTTTTACCTAAAATTAAAATAGTCCCCCCTTGTCTGTGTTTAAATCAATTGCTTACAAGGATAAAAATGTACGAAAATAGTGAGCATTTTGGCGAAGGTCTTGATATATCATTGATGTTAAAAAAAGTGATTTTGGTTAAATGGGCTCTCACCAATTGAGTTTGAATGCTGACCAAAAAACTCTCTGAAGTACCAATATTTTAAGTTATTTTTGAATATTTGTGTCATCATTTATGTATATTACAATGCTTGTGTTTTGTTTCTTGGATCCAACGCTCAAGTGCAAAGCTTAAATTGGCTTGAAAATAGACAGTTGAATGTATTTTCGCTACTTTTTCTCATACAAGGGATAAATAATAATGAATGAAAGAGTATACTCAACTGACTAACTTGTTAAGATACCAGATATTTGCGGTTAATAAAAGAGGCATAAGTCAAACTAAAATAGCATTACAACTGAGGGCTAATGAATCATCAATTTCACGGGAATTAAAAGGAAATACACGCAAGCGAGATTAAAGAGTTAAGCAAGCTAAAAATTGGACGATTAAAAGTCGGAAATACATTGTCAGCAATCGAGTTGTGACATCTGAAATTATCAAAGAGAACTTGATCTCTGCGCAACTTATAGGGCACCTGAAGAGCAATCTCGATAAATTAATTAAAGTAAGCTTTACACAATTTACAAATTCATCTGCGCTGATAAAAAAAGTAGGCGCGTTTTATACCTACTTACTCAGAAAACTATGCAAGACACATGAAAGAGCAAAGAGAAGCAAGCTGGTCGTGGTTTTTTTAAGGATCAAATAGGCAAATTGTGATGGTGTGCTAGGAGAAAGCTTATAACTTTGTTAATTGATGCAAGTTGACTTGCCTTACAGTCCAAGGCTTGAAAGTGTTGCTTTACTAGGTCCGAAAAGAAAATAACGCAATAATAATTTACATTTTTTAGTTAATTCTAACGAAACGACAGGCTCTGCTAATCTCTGATTGCCCGAATGTTTAGCCCTGTTCTGACCTCGAGCTAAAAGCTGATAAGCATCTTTACGTCAAATGAATATAGCCATGCTGCTTCAATATGAAAAGTCAGATCAGCCAATTGTGGCAAGATACGCGGCATAAAATTTTCCTCTTCGTGATTAACTGCGTTAATCACCTGCGGGTCTAATTAAAAGAAAGCCTTTAATTCTTTACGAGTTGTTCTAGGTCAAAATTTTATAACTGAGTAGATTGATGTAAGTTCCAAACACTGCGTGCCGCCAGCTTGTCTTATTATGAAAACAAGCCTGCCCCACATTACAATAATTGATAAGGGAGTAACCATATAAAAATTGACTTCTTATCGTTAATTCTATCGAAAATGATTAGCGCTGGTAATCATTGATAAGTAAAATGTTGTGCCCTGACTGGACATCCAGACTAAAGGAGGGCATTGCTTCTTTACGTCACGTAGGTATATAAACGTCTAAGATTGATTTACTCATTAAACGCGAATGCAATCATGCTGCGTGTTCAAAACGTGGTACTCTTTCGTTCGCTTCTCGTACCTGCAGTGAACGGCCTTGAAACTCTTTTTCATTGAGTTGTTCAATTGCGTGTTTTACATCTTTTTTTGACATTTCAACAAAACCAAATCCACGTCGTTTTCCTGTTTGTTTATCTTTCATCAGGCGTACAGATAAAACTTTTCCATATTCAGAAAATAATAAACGAATTGCTGTTTCATGAACATGATAAGGAAGATTTCCTACATAAATTGTTTTTGCTGCTAATATTTCTTTTGTTGAATTGTACTCTTCGCCTGACTTTTTTAAACTAGCAAAGGTCAAAACGAAACCTGTTAAAATAGCTCCTGCACTAAATGCGAAATCTGGGGCAATAGTGAAGTGTGTTGTAGAAAAAATTAAAAAACCTATCATTGCGATTACAATTGATATTATTGCCGAAGTATTTGACTTCATAATAAATAACCTCTAAAAAAAATAAAAATATAAATTTATAATCTTTCTCGGGCCTAAGGTTTAGCAATGAACCCTGTTGCTTAAACCACTCATTGTCCATGAAAAAGCTTAGTAACTTATTTGTGAGCGAAATATATTTAACACGAATCTAGATTAATAAATGTTTACTGATAATAAAAAACATTACTAGTCTTAACATCCAAATGCTGTTTTTTGTTGTAATAATGAATATAAATTGACATGTCAATAGTTGCCTATTTTAGTCAATTTAAACAAGTCATGTTCAATAAAAACAGTATGAATAATTGTTGATTTTTCATACTTATGATTATTTTAGATATATTAACAAGCTGTATTGTAAGGAAAAAAAGTTTATATTTCGAAAATTTATTCTTTAAATCGGTATAATATTGAATAAAAAATCTATAAATGTGAATTGGCGCACGCTAACGTCATGATTTTTAATGGATCTATTTTACCATATTTGCCATTTTCAGTGTCAAAAGATCTAAATAGCTACCGATACTAGGCATAAAATTAACATCTCGATGATAAACTACGTTAATCATATGCTGTGAGAATTAAAGATAAACACTTTTAATTCTTAACGAGTCGCTCAACGTCGAAATTTTGTAACGATCACGTTTGATACAAGATGCCAAGCCCTATCAGGCAAGGGTGGAAGGCTAGCACTGCGTTATAACATTTAAAAAAAGAATAACTATTTAATACCAATTATAATTAATAGCGGATCTATTTTCCCTGCATAAAATTTAGACCACATACTTAATGTAATTGGTATAACTCATGGTGTGCTTTGCTGTGAATTCCGAGTTAAAGGCGAATATTGTATCTTTACGTCATATGGGTATATATAGCGAAACATAGAAAAATTCTATACAATACATTTAATTGTAATCTATCTATACTCGTTATCATTCAAGGTGAGAAACATAGCAAGCGTTTAGGTGCCGGCTCGAAAAATAATAAAGTTTATACCTATGTTACTTCAAAGTGCAAATTCAGCAAGGGAAATAGTACCAAGGTGCTAGGCATAAAATTGCCCTCTTGGTGATTAACTGCGTTAATCACCAAAGG
>JAGLDN010000126.1 GCA_023145575.1 Psychromonas sp. | reverse complement strand
ATTAAAATAATGACTTTAATTCCTATGTAGTCATTCTACATAGAGATTTTATAAAAACGCAGGATGGTGGTAGTTGCCTTGCCCTGCGGGGCACAAGATCGAAAACCAATACTGCGATACAATAATCGAAAAGTGAACAACAATTACCTAATATTATGCCTTGTTCTGATCATCGAGCTTGTGCTTGACAAAGCATTTTTACGTCACATGGGTATATATACATCAATAATTTACTGGCTGAAAACTTGCAAAAATTGGTTAACTTTCATTTTGCGAAGGTATTGTAACTCTCTTTTTATTTAAACTAATGGCAAACGATTAGCTTCGCTAATTATGGATAGGTCATCAAACCCGCCTTGCCATAGTGTTTGAGTTGACGGAGAAATAAAACACTTTTATTAGTACGGGGTATCTACGACTTCACGGTGTAAAATTAGCAAGGTAAATGTTATCATAACAATGACAATAAATAGCTTTCCTTTTCTCAATTCACAACACTATAGAGTAGCAGCGAATGAGGATACTAAATTTACACAGAACGCCAAAAAATTTATCAATTTGTTTTCATGGTTATTATGAACACCTGATATTTTGCTTTGATAATTATGATCTTGTTATTATTAATCGTGCACAACATAGTGTAAAAAATTACATGATGTATTAGTAACTCAAAATCGATAACGCATTTGCTGATCCTCGAGATAGCAATTTTATAACGGAACATCATGTTGAAGGTTGTCAACATTAATGAATATATGACTTTATTTTGCTTGAATCGAAGGCATGACTAGCCCAATAGATTCCATGCAATATGCATAAAATAATTAACATATTTAGTTAATTTTATGACAGGCTTTTAGGACGCTAAGCGTAGCGGGGGAATATTACACCTTTCTTTTGCATCCGAACTTATACAAAATAATAAATTTTTACGTTAGGTTAAATAGGTTTATCTCCTAGAAAAAGACATAATATAGCGAACAAATTTTCAAATAATAAACATAGGTATTTAAATTGTTAATTAAGCATATTCGTAACTTTTCCATTATTGCACACATAGATCACGGTAAATCAACGCTTTCCGATCGCTTAATCAGTGTATGTGGTGGCTTAAGTGATCGCGAAATGACCAAGCAAGTTCTTGATTCAATGGATATTGAACGCGAGCGTGGTATCACGATTAAAGCCCAAAGTGTTACGCTTGATTATAAAGCGAATAATGGTGAAATTTACCAGTTAAACTTTATCGATACGCCAGGGCATGTTGATTTTTCTTATGAAGTATCTCGTTCACTCGCGGCTTGTGAAGGTGCGTTATTAGTTGTAGATGCAGGGCAAGGTGTTGAAGCACAGACACTTGCTAACTGTTATACTGCGTTAGATATGAATTTAGAAGTTATTCCAATCATAAATAAAATTGATTTACCGGCAGCCAATGCTGATCGTGTAGCTCAGGAAATCGAAGATATTATTGGTATTGACGCAACAGATTCGGTGCAGTGTAGCGCCAAAACAGGGATTGGTATTGCCCTCGTTTTAGAAGAAATTGTACGTTCTGTGCCACCGCCAGAAGGTGATTTAGATCTGCCACTTCAGGCACTTATCATTGATTCATGGTTTGATAGCTATCAAGGTGTTGTTTCATTAGTACGTATTAAAAATGGCCAAATAAAAGTTGGCGATAAAATGAAAGTAATGTCAACAGGAGATGTGCATTTAGTCAGTAAAGTGGGTTATTTTACCCCGAAACAAGTTGAAAAGGACACGCTAAAAACTGGCGAAGTCGGTTATATCATTGCGGGTATTAAAAATATTCTTGGCGCACCAGTGGGGGATACCTTAACGACAACAGTCAATCCTGCAACTGATGCGTTGACTGGATTTAAACGTGTGAAACCGCAGGTTTATGCTGGACTTTTCCCTGTGAGTTCAGATGATTTCGAAAACTTTCGTGATGCATTAGGAAAATTAAGCATTAATGATGCGTCGTTATTTTATCAACCTGAAAATTCATCTGCATTAGGTTTTGGTTTTAGGTGTGGTTTCCTAGGTATGTTGCACATGGAGATCATCCAAGAACGTTTAGAGCGAGAGTATGATCTTGATTTGATCACAACCGCGCCAACCGTTATATATGAAATTGAAACATCAAAAGGTGAGGTTATCTATATTGATAGTCCAGCTAAATTGCCAGCAATAAATGACATCTTCGAAATACGCGAACCAATTGCGGAATGTAATATTCTTGTGCCGCAAGAATATTTAGGCAATGTCATTACACTTTGCATTCAAAAACGTGGCATGCAAGTCAGCATGGTTTATCATGGCAATCAAGTGGCGCTAACATATAATATTCCAATGGGTGAAGTCGTCATGGACTTTTTTGATCGTTTAAAATCAACCAGCCGCGGTTATGCATCACTTGAATATAATTTTGTTAAATTCCAGCCAGCCGACATGGTGCGTGTCGATGTTATGATTAATGGTGATCGTGTTGATGCACTCGCATTAATCACGCACAAAGCAAACTCTGAGAATTATGGACGATTACTTGTTGAAAAGATGAAAGAGCTTATTCCGCGACAAATGTTTGATATTGCAATTCAAGCAGCGATTGGATCTAAAGTTATCGCACGTTCAACGGTTCGCCAACTACGTAAAAACGTTATCGCGAAATGTTATGGTGGAGATATTAGCCGTAAGAAAAAACTGCTAAAGAAGCAAAAAGAAGGTAAAAAACGGATGAAGTCAGTTGGCAACGTTGATGTACCTCAAGAGGCATTCCTCGCGGTTCTACACATTGGTAAAGATAAATGACTTTACTATTTACTTAACGATAAAGTAGTGGAAATAGCCCTACTTTTAAAAAAATAATTATAATATAGGAAAAAAAATGGCAAATACATTTGCACTTCTCTTGACTGTTGTAACCCTTCTTACAGGTATAATTTGGATCATCGATAAGTTTAAATGGGCCGATGCGCGTAAAAAGGCAAGAGCCGATGCGCAAGCTCAATCGACAACAAAACTCGATGAAAAGACATTAGAAAAAGCATATCCCGAAAACCCAATTGTAAGCAATGCACGATCTTTATTTCCTGTGATTGCATTCGTTTTTATACTGCGCTCCTTCATATATGAGCCTTTTCAAATCCCATCAGGATCAATGATGCCGACACTATTAATCGGTGATTTTATTGTAGTTGAAAAATTTGCATATGGTATTAAAGATCCCATTTGGCAAAACAAACTCATTAGCGTCGGAGAGCCAAAGCGGGGCGATGTTGCTGTGTTCAAATACCCTAATGATCCTCGGATTGACTTTATTAAGCGTGTCGTCGGCTTACCTGGCGATCATATTGTTTATAAAGATAAGCGCTTATATCTTATTCCTGCTTGCACAGGTAGCGATTGCACAAATTATAAAGAAGTAGATATTACTTATGAAGGAAATCGCTATTTTAGAGATGAAAATGCTGATCTCGCTGTTTATCTTGAAAAATTAGGGAAGGTCAGTCATCAAATTCTGATCAACTCCAGACGCACAGATAATGTACCTGAGTATTACCAGCAAACCAATGTGCCAACTTCTGAATTTGAATGGGTGGTGCCAAAAGGACATTATTTCATGATGGGAGACAATCGGGACAATAGTAAAGACAGTCGTTATTGGGGATTTGTTCCTGAAAAGAATTTAGTCGGAAAAGCAGTTGCAAAATGGATTAGTTTTGAATTTTATCGTAGCAAAGATAGTTTCTTGCCGAGATGGATCCCTAGTAAAATTCGCTTTAATCGTATCGGCTCCATTATATGATAGACAACATAAAACAAAATGTGCTTAAACGATTAGAACGTACCATTGGTTATACTTTTAATGATTTTGAACTGTTAAAGCTGGCGTTAACACATTGTAGCGTATCAGGATCTGATAATGAGCGTTTAGAGTTTTTAGGAGATTCCATATTAAACTTTGTCATTACAACTGATCTTTATGCGCGATTTCCCAACGTTGATGAAGGTGATTTAAGCCGTCTCCGCGCGACCCTTGTTTGTGGGAAATTGTTAGCAGTAATTGGTCTAGAATTTAATTTAGGCGAATGCTTAATCTTAGGTATTGGTGAATTAAAAAGTGGAGGATTTAGACGTGAATCTATTATTGCCGATGCTGTTGAAGCTATTATTGGTGGAATATTTTTAGATTCTGATATTAATACCACCAAAGCGACAATTTTAAGCTGGTATAAGTCTCGATTAAGTACGATTGAGCCAGGCATTGAGCAAAAAGATGCGAAGACGCAGTTGCAGGAACGTTTGCAGTCTCGAAAACAACCTCTCCCTCATTATGAAGTAATTGAAATAAAAGGTGAACCGCATAATCAGCAGTTTACGATGAGCTGTTCTGTGGATGGCTTTGAATCCGTGCAGGCACAAGGATCGAGTAGGAGAAAAGCAGAGCAGATTTCTGCCCAGAAAATGTTATCTATGATAGTGAAAAATTAATAATGGTACAAAAATGCGGCTTTGTTGCGATTGTTGGTCGACCTAACGTGGGTAAATCTACCCTAATCAATGCGTTACTCGGACAAAAAGTTAGTATTACATCACGTAAAGCGCAAACAACGCGGCACCGTATTTTAGGGATTGATACGCAAGGCGATCATCAAACGATCTTTGTCGATACGCCTGGGCTTCATATTGATGAAAAACGAGCGATCAATCGTTTAATGAACCGAGCTGCATCAAGTTCGATTAACGATGTTGAAATGGTTATTTTTGTTGTTGAAGGCACTCATTGGGATGAAGACGATGAAATGGTACTGGGGAAGTTTAAATATTTAAAATGCCCTGTTATTTTAGCTGTCAATAAAATAGATAATGTTCAAAATAAAACGTTATTACTGCCGCATTTAAAACAATTAGGCGAACGCTATAATTTTAAGCATATACTGCTAATCTCAGCTAAAAAAGGCGATAATATAGATAAAATTCGCCAATGGGCACAAGATATTTTACCAGAATCTGAGCATTATTTCCCTGAAGATTATATCACAGATCGATCTTCTCGTTTTATGGCATCTGAGATAGTGCGCGAAAAACTAATGCGCTTTTTAGGTGAAGAATTACCTTATTCTGTGACTGTTGAAATTGAACAATTCAAACAACAAGCGAATGGGATATTGCACATTAATGCACTTGTGCTTGTTGAACGGGATGGACAAAAACGCATGGTCATTGGCAATAAAGGGGAAAAAATAAAATTAATCAGCACCCAATCTCGGCTTGACATGGAAGAGCTCTTTGACGCTAAAGTGTTTTTAGAGGTATGGGTAAAAGTAAAATCAGGCTGGTCTGATGATATCAGAGCCCTACACAGCTTAGGTTACAGTGATGATTATAGTAAATAATGATTAATGGTATATAAAAATGAAAAGTAAGAAAGACTCGAAGGTCCACTCTTTGCTACAGCATTCGCAAAGATGATTACGATATAATACCAATGGTACTAAATATCTTTTCTATTTTACGGCTTTTAACAACTTACTTGTGTGTTGCAAGTTTCATATATTAAACAGCTACTTATACAAACTTTCGCCATTAATTAAGCTGTTTATCTGCGTTAAATTTAGATTGTATATTTATTGTAATGGGTATAATAATTAACTTTTTTAGTTAATTCTACCGACAAACGGTTATTGTGGATAATGGTTGCTCGGTAGAATCTTGTACCTTGTCGAGGATTCGCGCTAAGGCTTGACAAAGCATTTTGAAGTATAATGGCTATTGCCATTACTACCATACTATTGATACGTTAAGCACAGGCGCTTCTTGACAAAAATTGTTGAATGATAAAATGACGGGATACCTTATAAATTGGTAGGGCTTTAAAAAGGAGGGAGACAATGCGGCAAATTGTTGGATTATTTATTGAACTTAAAACATATGTTGAGCCCAAGGCATGCCGATAAAAAGTCATTTGGCTTTTATTTTGCATTCTCGCCCCTACCGTGAAACGAGTCAATTAATTGATGTATTTTGTGAAGATATTGGTAAAGTTAGCTTAATTTATAGAGGGGGGCGTCGTTGCACTCGAATGAAAAAAGGCTCGCCGCAACCTTTTACGTTATTACAAATCGAATATTTCGGTCGTGGCAGTTTAAAAACAGTTAAATCTATTGAAGCTGTGACACAGGTTGTGCCTTTTCGTGGTAATCGTGTATTCGTTGCTATGTATGTTAATGAGTTATTATATCGATTATTACTGGCAGAAACTACGTGCGATGGGCTTTTCCAAACTTATCAAAATACATTATTAGCGATTGCAGGAGATGACGATCTGCACGCGACATTGCGAAATTTTGAACTGACACTACTTGAAACTTTAGGTTATGGCGTTAATTTCGATAAAGATATATACACTGGAAAACCACTTGAGGTTGGTTTTGATTATCAATATCAACAACAACTAGGCTTCTTTGTCAAACAAGCGCAACATCAAAGACATCAAGTTTATAGTGGCGCTGAAATACAAGCACTTGTCTCTAGATCATTCACAACGCCTGCACTCCGCTGCGCGGCAAAACGATTTTGTCGACAAGCATTAGGCGATTTACTAGGCAATAAACAATTACATAGTCGCAGTTTATTTACTGCTGTTAAATAGAAGGATTGAGTTATGAGCACATTGTTGCTAGGTGTTAACATAGATCATATTGCAACAATACGAAATGCACGAGGAGTCTGTTATCCAGAGCCAGCTCATTTAGCCGCGATAGCTGAAGGATCTGGCGCAGATGGCATAACGATCCACCTACGAGAAGATCGCCGTCACATAAAAGATCGTGATGTGGCAGTGCTTGCAAAAACGCTACAGACGCGCATGAATTTAGAAATGGCAGTAAACGATGAAATGCTTGAAATTGCGTTAAAAATACAGCCTACATTTGTTTGTTTAGTACCTGAAAAACGACAAGAGCTAACGACAGAAGGAGGACTGGATGTTGTGGAAAATTTTGCTCAAATAGCTAATGCGGTTAAACGCTTAAGTGCAGCTGACATTCAAGTGTCATTGTTTATTGATCCAAGAAATCAGCAAATTGATGCGGCAATCAAAAGCGGTGCGGCTTATATTGAACTTCATACAGGTGCTTATGCGGATGAAAAAAACAATAGCTTAAAAATAGCCGAGTTAGCGCGTATCGCGAGTGCTGCTACTTATGCATTTAACGAAGGTATCAAGGTAAATGCAGGACATGGACTCAATTATCATAATGTTAAACCCATTGCGGCCTTGCCTGAGATCAGCGAGCTTAATATTGGTCATGCAATTGTTGCAAGGGCATTAATTGATGGCTTTGCAGTCGCCGTGAGTGAAATGAAACGTCTGATGATTGAGGGGCGTAATGGTCTTTAATGTCATTAACATTATTTACTATAATGGATATATACCAAAAAAGATTGATACTACCTCTTGAATTAGCCTATTTTTTTGGAATGTTATGGAAAAACAAAAAATTTCAATTAATGCATTTCGTGCGCAATTTCCAATACTTAAAAAAACCATTAATGATCATCTGTTGATTTACCTTGATAATGCGGCGACGACTCAGAAACCTCAATCTGTCATTGATACGCTTTGTTTTTATTACCAAAACATTAATGCAAATGTTCATCGGGGAAACCACCAGTTGAGCAATTTTGCTACTTGCGCATTTGAGCAGAGCCGCCATATTGTAAAAACCTTTATTAATGCTCGCAGTGAAAAACAAATCATATGGACAAAAGGTACGACAGAAGGGCTCAATTTATTAGCAAACAGTCTTGGCTGCCAGCTTACAAAAGGTGATGAAATAATTATTTCTTCGCTTGAGCATCATGCCAATATTGTGCCGTGGCAAATGCTAGCAAAACGAACGGGAATAATTTTGAAAGTAATTCCATTAACAGAGGATCAAACCATTGATATGACTTGTTTTGAGCACTTATTAACAACTAAAACAAAAGTCGTTTCGATATCACATGTTTCAAATGCACTTGGTATCATTAATCCAGTTAAAAAAATAATCGCATTGTCACACGCAAAGGGCGCACAAGTAATAATTGATGGTGCACAGGCTATTGCACACTTATACGTTGATGTACAAGCACTTGATTGTGATTATTATGTATTTTCTGGACATAAAATTTTTGCGCCAACAGGTATTGGTGTTTTATATGGTAAGAAACATTTACTTGAAGCGCTCGCACCTTGGCAAGGAGGAGGTGAAATGATAAACGAAGTTACCTTTGAAGAAACGAAATACAATCAACTCCCCTTTAAATTTGAAGCTGGGACACCAAATATTTCAGGTGCTATTGCGTTGGCAAGTGCGATTAACTTTATAAATTCTTATGATAGACAAGTATTACAAGAGAATGAAAATAAAGTTATGAAATTTACGGAAAATGCTCTTCAAGCCATACCAGAGATCACCATTTTTGCGAGAAAACAGCCTAAATGTGGATCAATTAGTTTTAGTGTTGCAGGAGAGCACCACAGTGATATTGCAATGATGCTTGATGCACAAGGTATTGCAGTGCGAAGTGGCCGACATTGTGCCATGCCATTATTTCAAGCGTTAAATTCTAAGGGTTCAATACGCGTATCATTTGCTATTTACAACACACTTGATGAAGCCAAATCATTTATTAATGCATTGAATAAAATTATTACACTATTGAAAACGTGAAGCACTCAGCAATATGTAGCATTTTAGAATAAGCTACGTTACGCAGTCCCAACTAAATACGACTTATACCCATGTGACGCCAAAATGTTTTTCAGGCTCAAGCTCGATAATCAGAACTAGGCACAATATTAGGTGATTGTTATTCACTTTTCGATTATTGTAGCGCAGTCTTGGTTTTTGAGCTTGTGCCCCGCGGGGCAAGGCAACTAGTATCAAGGCGCGTTGTTATAAAATCTCTATGTAGAATAACTATTTAGGAATTAAAGTCTTTATT